>JAAZHX010000327.1 GCA_012510495.1 Smithella sp. | reverse complement strand
GGACCCCGGCCTTCGCCGGGGTGACGGCATGGTTACTTTTTACGAGACCGTCAGGATTAGAGCAAACCACTTAACGGGGCTGAAGCCCCGCACTATATGTGAGCAGAGATATGCCGCCGCTTCTGGAAATTCAAAATTTAAAAACCGTATTTTCCACCGAAAAGGGCATCCTGTGCGCCGTTGACGGGGTTTCCCTGTCCCTTTCCGCCGGGGAAACCCTGGGCGTCGTAGGGGAATCCGGCTGCGGGAAGACCATGCTGGCCCTTTCCATCATGGGGCTGATTCCGCCCAACGGCCAAATCTCCGAAGGCCGGATTTTATTCAACGGCCGGGATCTTCTTAAGCTTTCGGAAGAAGAAATGCGCAAAAAGCGCGGCCGGGACATTGCCATGATTTTTCAGGAACCGATGACGTCCCTCAATCCGGTTTTGCGCGTAGGCGAGCAGATCGCGGAGGCCGTTCGCCTGCACCAGCATGTTTCGGACCGGGAAGCGCTGGACCGAAGCGTGAAACTGCTGGGCGAGGTCGGCATTCCCGATCCGGAAAGAAGAGTCAAAGATTATCCGCATCAGATGAGCGGCGGCATGCGTCAACGGGTCATGATTGCCATGGCCATGTCCTGCCGTCCGGGACTGCTCCTGGCGGATGAGCCGACCACGGCGCTGGACGTGACGATACAGGCGCAGATCCTGAAGCTGATTTTCGATCTGAAGGAAAAAAACAACATGGCGGTCATCTGGATCACGCACGATCTGGGAATCGTTGCCGAGGCGGCCCAGAAGGTGGCGGTGATGTATGCGGGCAAGATGGTGGAAATTGCGGACGTGGAAAAATTGTTTGCCAATCCGCTGCATCCCTACACGCGGGGGCTGATCGAATCACGGCCTTCGGGGTGCGGCGGCGCAAATGACGAGGAGAGAGGGTATTTGAAAACCATACCGGGGACGGTTCCCGGCCTGTATGGCCTTCCCGCCGGCTGCCGCTTTGCCGACCGCTGCGCGATTGCCGAAGACCGCTGCCGGGCGTCGGAGCCCGCGCTTGTGGAATTGGAAGCGGGGCATTTTGTGTCCTGCTTTATCGGCGGGAGTCCGGAAAAGACATGTATGCCCGACAGAAAACTTCGGGCATGACAGATTGAAAAAAAAGGGCACGGCTCTGTTTTTCACGATGTAGTGCGGGGTTCTAACCCCGCTAAACCCGGCGCGGCTGATAACCTGAAGGTCACGCGAGGTCACGCGAGGTCACGCGAGGTCACGCGAGGTCACAAGAGCCACGCACTACTGGATTCCCGCCGGGGGATTGCAGGAATGGCAAGGGAAGGGGCCCATGCGGGCATGATTGCCCAGCGGTTTTCAAATCCCCCCTTTCTAAAGGGGATTCAGGGGGATTTTTTGAGAGCCTGAAGGATTAATTTCAGTAAAATCTCCCCTAACCCCTCTTTAGAAAAGAGGGGGACTGGATCGGCGCTTCTTTGGAAAATAGGGGGCTGATGCGGTGGTAATCGGAAAGAATCTGGCAAGTCTCCTTAAAATCCTCCCCGGCCCTCCTTTAGAAAAGGAGGGAGAATTGGCAGGTCCCCTTTTTTTAAAGGGGGATTCAGGGGGATTTTTTGAGAGGTTGCAAGAATTGATGAACTGGTAAAAAGTAACCCAACTCGTCACCCCGGCGTAGGCCGGGGTCCATAACCAACTGTAACTACTGGATACCGGCACTTGTGCCCTTTAGGGTATTCGCCGGTATGACGAAAAGAGGCCGAGATTGACTTTTTACTAGGACGTCAAAGATTGATTTCAGCAAAATCTCCCCTAACCCCTCTTTAGAAAAGAGGGGGACTGGATCGG
>JAAZHX010000260.1 GCA_012510495.1 Smithella sp. | reverse complement strand
TCTCATGCCGGTGATTGTGTCTATATGATTGCCCATTGTGCAAGAAAACTTAATGATGAGACCACGCAACTGGAATATTACCTTATCGTGATGAACCAGTATCCCCAATGCGCCCTGGCATATCGTGTTCCGAATGAATTGGGATTGCTTTATCTTGAACAAGGCAATTATGAGCAGGCCGAGTATTGGTTTCTCAAACAGCGGGAATTATACAATAATGAGTATTATGGTTCCAGGTCAACGTTTGATCTCGGTGTCATGTATGCCCATGCGACGGGTGAATATGCAAAAGCTGTGGAGGTTTTCGAGAACTACATCCGTTGGTATCCCAGGGGTGTTGACATGGGTGATCTTCAGGCGCAGCTTGCACTCTGTTATGACAAATTAGGAGAAAGGGAAAAGGCATTAGCGATTCTTCGTGAAGCTTTAAATGATGAGAAATACGAAGGTTATGCTGATGTTTACAACGAGGTTATCAATCATATACAGAAAGGTGCAACTCATGAAGAATAAACAAACAAAACAGATCTTTTACTACATGCTGTTGTTAGGTGTTATAATTGCACCTTGCTTTATGTATGTCCCCCCAATATATGGATGTACAGTTGATTCGATTACGCTTTACACGGGTTCTTCCTCCACATCTTTGACAGCATCAGCACTTCGTATCCCACAGGGTAGCAACGCCTATTACTATGCGAGATGTACGGTAACAAATCCAAATCAGTATAGGATTCTATGGGAATTCGATATTGATGGAAATGGCGTTTATGAATATTTGACAATAACGTACTATGATTCCTCTGGATATTATCTCAAAGCTCCCTCAAGCACTGCAAGTCGATATTTTAGTAACAGCGGAACTTTTAATGCCAGGGTAAGGTGTTGCCTGATTGATGCTTCAGGGAGCGCAGTAAGCAGCTACGTATCTGATACATGTGATATATATGTTGTTGGTGTTGGATCGGTTTCAGCAGGAGGTGAAACATCCACTCCCGGAAACATAAAAACTATCTATGTTGCCAAAGGCAGCCCCGAGGCTACAATTCCCGTAACGGCGGCTCCGAATCCTTCCGGCGCATGGCCGAGCGGTAAGCCGACATGGAATGTTAGCAATCCAACTGCTGTCCCGATTGACACTGCAGGAACCACGACTGTCACCGCCACCTGCGGTACATCCTCATTATCGATAAACATCGTCGTCGTCGAGGTGGATCTGGACATGGAGGGTGTGGATGACGCCATAGAGGAAACTGTCGGCGGATTCATTGCTCTCAATGATGATGATGACGATTTTGATGGTGTGATGGACATTGACGACGGGTATAATAAAGATGGAATACCGGGAAATGATGACGACGTTAATATGAGTGAAAATGATCTGGTAAAAATCACTTTGAACAAAGTGCTTCCTGAATCGTTGACGGGGTCGTTAACCTTAAGCGCCGGAAACGGCATTAAAATCTGGCAAAGCGCAATCAAGGGTGGTACGGCTTTAACCTTGCCTGTGCAGTTCAACACCCCAGCGGATCTGCCCAAAGAGTTGTGGATTGAAGGCGTAATGGCCAGCACGGGGATTCGGGACAGTTTTGTGAAGCTGGAATATGAAATTGGTGATAGAACGTTCATGGATAACATTAAAATAACCGTAATCGATGTGGATATCACAACGCCTGCGGGATCATTGGATTGGGGGAGAAATCCGCAAAGTTCGTGGCAAAATACCGCTCCGTATCATTTCGATTTTCAGGGAATAATTGCCGGTGAACCGGGTGCGTACGCATTACAAATCAGAGGTGAAATTGCGCCATCGACCCTGACATATAAGTGGACACTGGACGCCTCATGCGGAACACTGTCTGATGATTCCATTGACGATCCGGATCATATTCCGCCGGCAAGCGAAGGGCAAGGGACTCTGAAACTGGAAGCATATTATAACGGTAATCCAACCGGAATCTATGAAGAACGTGTCATAAAAATCTATCCGGATCATCTGGCAAGAGATTGTGCAAATTTCGGAACAGGAGGATATTGTGTAGAAGTAGCAGGAGTTCCATGGAAAGTATCGACTTTTAATGTCCACCCCCAACCGACAATGAATAACTGGAATTGTCATGGTTCGACAAGACATGCCTATGATGGCAGCTACGATA
>JAAZHX010000127.1 GCA_012510495.1 Smithella sp. | reverse complement strand
GTGATACCCCACTCGAAGTAAGGCTACGCTTCGGAGGGTTCTGACCGGTAAAAATCACCATTGACGAAGTAGAAAGAACCACAAGGTTGTAATGCTGACAGGTCCAACATCAATAGAAAGAAAAAGATGAGCCTAAATAGTTGATTAGTAGAAATGAGCCGAACTTTCGGCCGATCTTTTTAAAGTAATTTTCATAATGATTAAAGATCTATACGTGAAAGATTTGGCGGCTGAATTTTTAGCCATGAGGATTCCAGATTTTCTTCATACCCATTGAGAAATCTAATGGATTAGTAATAGAAAAGGACGACAATTCTTCGATGAAAATCATAAATAACTGAAAATCAATAACGCAAAATTGCATTGAATAAAAAGACACCGATACGAGGATTCCCGTATCTCTTTTATCCTTACCACAACAGGATATTTCAAACCAGGTTAAATAAGTTGAGGATTTCTCATTAGTTTCCCAGTAGAAATGGTATACTTTCTGATATCGCACACAAAAGGAAGGATGAGACAAACTAAAGGCCTTAAATGAAAGAACAAATCCTACCATATACAAAGGAGAATCGACCGACTTGTTTGTACTATGTTTGTACAAAGAAAAAAGGGCTACAAATTTCATTTGTAACCCTCTGATTTTCAGGTGGAGAATATCGGAATCGAACCGATGACCTTTTGACTGCCAGTCAAACGCTCTAGCCAACTGAGCTAATCCCCCGTTTGAGGCGACAAAGATAAAAATATTTTTATTCTGCAATATGGAGTGGCTGCGAAAATTTTATAATCGACTAAAAAGAGGCTTTTAACAAAGGGATCTGGTCGCATCACATTTCCTGATTGCCTGTTGATCCACACCACAGATATCGTCCCGGGAACATTTGCATGATGAAAATCACCGCCGCTCCCCGTAAACTCCGAATATCACAGAGGTCTTCCAGCTCTTTCCTTGTGCTATGGTCGCCTGACATCAGCACAGAGTGGAATCCTCACCCTACCAGCTTGCCGAAGGCCTCATACACGAGAATGGCTGGCCACACAAGGGCCTTCAGGAATCCCAGAACTCCCATCCAGAATCCGGTGGCATGAGAAATGAAATAGACGGCAGCTCCGATGAAACCGAGACCACACACAGCATTGGAGCTGTGCGACTGATGTTTTAAATGTTCATTCATGATTCACACTATATTTTGCTGATGATATAATCAAAGACTCTGCAGGAATACCTTGTGGCTATTTTTTGCGGATACTGTCCGCTTTATGCGGCCGCCTTGAATTGCCCCTATCTCATTTCGGCGGGCCTCAAGACTTGCGTGGGTAATTCATGACATTTTTTTATAAATTTGTATATTCCCGGGCAAAAAAATTACATTTTTGGCGTTCCCTTTGGAGTTCCCTTGTACAATAAACCGGGATTAAAAAATAGACAGCCATGACTACACTCTTTATCAACAGAAATTTTCCTGATAAAAAAGCCCTGGTGACCACCTCGGGGGATATCACCTATAGCACCTTATTGAAAAATGTTGAGCGGTACGCCCGGCTTCTGACCAGCAAAGACACTTCGAAAGTGGCCATTTTCAGCGAGAACAGGCCTGAATGGATCTATACCTTTTACGCCGCCCTCCAGAACAAGGCGATACCCGTGCCCATCGACTTCATGGCCGCGGCAGAGGATGTGGCCTATATTCTCGATGACTGCCATCCTGAATGGCTTTTCATCAGTGCTGCCATGATGGACCACCTTCCGGAAATTGAGCTGAAGAGCAAACACAAACCCCGGGTGATGGTCTTTGAGGAGATCGCCCCTGATGACTCCGTGAAAGAAACCGAATGGTTGGGTCCCGAAGATAACGGAGCCACGGCGGTGATCATTTACACCTCAGGAACCACGGGAAGCCCCAAGGGGGTGATGCTCTCCTTCACCAATCTTCTCGAAAACATATCTGCAGTCATTAACAGCAAAATTTTCATTCCCGAACGTCAGGTCATGATTTTCCTGCCGCTGCATCATGTCTTTCCCCTGGTAGGCTCCATGATGACGCCACTATATGTCGGTGCCTCCATCGCCATGGCGCCCTCCATGCAATCGGCCGACCTGCTGAAAACATTCGGTGACAATGAGGTGGGGGTTTTCCTGGGGGTACCCCGGCTCTACGAACTGATGTACAGGGGTATTAAGGCAAAAATCGACAAAAGTCCCGTGGCGAAGACTCTCCTCTGGTTCGTCCTGAAAACCCGATGGCGCAGCCTGGGCCGGAAAATCTTCAACAAGGTTCACCAGAGCTTCGGAGGTCACCTGCAGTATATGATCGCCGGAGGAGCCGCCCTGAACAGGGAGGTGGGTACCTTCTTCTACGGAATCGGCTTTGATATCATGGAAGGCTTCGGAATGACCGAAGCCGCGCCCATGATCACCTTCCCCCGGCCGGGAAAAATCAAAATCGGCTCTACAGGCCAGGCCTTGCCCGGACTCACCATCGAAATCAGGGAGGGGGAGATTGTGGCCAAAGGCCCGGGAATCATGAAAGGATATTACAACCGGCCCGAAGAAACCGCAGAAACAGTGAAAAACGGATGGCTTTACACCGGCGACCTGGGATACCTCGACAAGGACGGATACCTCTTTATTACCGGCCGCAAAAAGGAAATCATCGTTCTTCCGAACGGTAAAAATATCAACCCCGTGGAACTGGAATCCAAACTGGAAAACTTCTCCCCTGCGATCAAAGAGGCCGGAGTGACCCTTTACAAAGAGATGCTCCACGCCGTCATCTTTCCCGATGCCTCATTTCTGACCGAAAACAACATCGAAGATCAGCAGGCCTGGTTCCGCGACCAGGTGATTACCCCATTCAATGCCGGTGTCACCTCCTACAAACGCATCATGCAGTTTACCCTTATCAAATCTGAATTGCCCCGCACCCGGCTCTCCAAATTACAG
>JAAZHX010000245.1 GCA_012510495.1 Smithella sp. | reverse complement strand
GTGCGGACAGCATGCTTCTGACACGACGATAGGGAGCTATATCATGCACACGAAACGAATAAAATTCATCGCCGCGGCGATTGTATTGATTGCCGCAGGTATTTCATTATTCTATTGGCAGAGTAACAAAGAAATTCAAATCCCCCCCGAGCTTGCACAAATGCCGGTCGAAGAGATCATTAAAATTCACAATGACTTGGCCGAAAGTCCCTATGACAGCATTTTAGTGGAAGCTGCCCTTAAAAGTCAGCTTAATAAAATCCCTGCCCGTGAAATTCTGGCTCTTGCCGAGAAAATTCGTAATGCTGGTTCTGTCGGTCTGCAAGCGGATAGTGCACAACTCGCTGTATTGGTTTTCCCCCCTGTTACTGAAATGGTAGAGGCCGCCAATGTCATTATTTTCGGTAAAGTCGAAAAAGTCGAACTTGATGTCACCGACCTTAAAAAAGCCATTCTGGAGAAACGACGTATACATGAAGAACATTATTCATCGAATATTCGGGCAGATGTCGAGGTGGATGTTCACTCAATGTATCCCCCCGATGCCGTCAATGCAGACAAAAAGCTTATTCTGCAACCGATAATAAACACGAGAAATCTCGATCTTGTACAGGAAGGTCAAAGTTACCTGCTGCTTCTGAAACAGGACGGTGACAGGGTCTGGATGCTGCCGTATCAGCAGGGTATTTATCCGGTTGACGCAGAGAACGAAATCGTAAGCAATTTTATAAACGAACCGGTTTCGTTAAGCCAGGCATGGAATTTCCTGATCGATACCTATGAAGTAATCCATGAAGAATTAGAGCCATCTGAAGATGTCCTGGAATACCGGATTGCACAATTCCAAAGTCATTCTTTCACTGAAAGCTGGCTCGCACTGGAATACTTATTGACACTGCCTGAGGTTCCGGATATTGGCGATCTCATTGTAAACAGTGTTGAGAAATACCACTCTGTGCAGGTCAATTATCCGGGGAAAAATAATCAGCCCTATGATTATAACCATTCTGAGGTCAAGAATCATGCCGCATATATAACAAAGGCGTTCGACCTGCTCATATACTTGAACGACAGGGAAAGTATCGAGAAAGTCATTTCACTGTCTGAGAATAACATGAATACCGATTCTGTTTTCAATAAGTCCATATTTGAATATCCAACCCGTGATATGCAAAATAAATTGCAGGAAGCAGCCCTGCAAGAAACTGTTTCGCCTGTAATTTCAGAAAATCCGCAAATGCAATTAACGGATCATAAGCTCGAAATTTCAGAGGCAATCGAGAACTATGGACAGGACCCGACGGAATCAAATTTGAATCGCGTTTTTAATACGATGAGAGACTATCTCAGGCATGAAGATAAAGAATTTATCCCCTTTTTGCAGGAACATGTAACAAGTCATTGGGCGGGGCCATCCCTGATAACCCGGCTTGCTGACCCCGTTTTTATACCGGTTCTCCATGAGTGTTTGCAAAAAGAAGTAACCGGCGACTTGCTGGAGGCCCTCTTTATATGCGGTGAATACCTGGAGGCAATTGATACCGGTATGAATGATTTACTGGCTCCGATAGAAGCTGAAAATTGGAATCAGTTCAATAAAGAGCTGCGAAGACGGGCGCCGATTATTAAGTTTTTAGG
>JAAZHX010000234.1 GCA_012510495.1 Smithella sp. | reverse complement strand
CCCATCCGGAGCAAGTCGGCAGTTGGGTTGTGGGTAACCGCCGCCCTTGCCACCTTTCGATCCGTTTGTGCGTCGCTAACATTCTCTATAGAGCATCTTCCTCACTTATGCACCTGCCCAGTTTTGCCAGACCAGCTCTGATAAGCGATAGGCGATAGGGAAGAAACAAAGTTTAAAGTTCAAGGTTTAAAAAACAGAGGACAGAGGGTAGAAATGTTTAGGAATAAGATTTTACTCATTACCGGCGGCACAGGCACATTCGGCAATGCGGTTTTAAAACGCTTTCTGGAAACAAATATCAAAGAAATCCGCATTTTCTCTCGTGATGAAAAAAAGCAGGACGAAATGCGCAACGCCCTGAAGAATCCGAAAGTCAAGTTTTATATCGGAGACGTTCGGGACTACGGCAGCATCCTTGCCGCATTGAATAATGTCGATCTCATTTTTCATGCGGCGGCGCTTAAACAGGTGCCTTCCTGCGAATTTTTTCCGGCCGAGGCGATCCGCACCAACGCACTCGGAGCGGATAATGCCATGAAAGCGGCGCTGGCTTGCCGCGTGCGCCAGATGATTGTCCTGAGTACGGACAAAGCTGTTTATCCGATTAATGCCATGGGCATGTCCAAGGCCCTGATGGAAAAAATGATGATTGCCCGGTCAAGAGCAAACGGGCCGGAGGAAACAGTGTTTTGCGGCACCCGTTACGGCAATGTTATGTGCTCTCGCGGTTCCGTCATCCCTCTTTTTATCAAACAGATTCTGGCCGGCGAGCCGCTAACCGTGACTGATCCGCAGATGACCCGGTTCATGATGTCCATTGAAGACGCCATTGACCTCGTGGTTTACGCATTTTGCAACGGCCGGCCGGGAGATATTTTTGTCCAGAAGGCGCCGGCCGCGACAATTGAAACACTGGCACGCTCGTTGAAAAAGCTGTTTTCCGCGAAAAATGAAATCCGCGTTATTGGCACCCGGCACGGAGAAAAACTCTATGAGACCCTGCTGACTAGGGAAGAAATGGCGAGGGCGGAAGATCGAAGCGGATACTACAGGATACCTGCCGATATCCGGGATCTTAACTACTCCTGCTATTTTACCGAGGGGGTAAAGGAAATTTCCGGTCGGGAAGATTATAATTCTCATAACACCGACCTGCTTGATGAAAACAGCCTCGGTAAACTGCTGTTGAGACAAAATTTTGTAAAGACCGCCCTGGAAACGGGGAAGATTGATCTATAGCAATTCCAGGCGGGGTATTGAGATGAAAAATATTTTAATAACAGGCGCCGCTGGTTTTATCGGAAAAAATTTGGCCGTAGCGCTCCGCAGAAGGGCCGATGTTGAATTGCGGGAATACGATGTGCAGTCTCCAGCTGACGTCCTGAATGAAGGACTGGGCTGGGCGGATATGATTTATCACTTGGCCGGTGTAAATAGACCAGTGCGGCCCGAGGAATTCCAGGAAATAAATTTCAATTTGACAACGCAGATCTGCAGAGAATTGGAGCGGCTGGGGCGCAAAACAGTCCTTGTGCTGGCATCATCGACGCAGGCGGTGCTTGACAATCCCTACGGTATCTCCAAGAGGCAGGCGGAAGAGGCGGTATTCAATTTCGGCCAGAGGACAGAGACGCCAGTATACACATTCCGTCTGCCGGGTGTTTTCGGCAAATGGTGCCGTCCCCATTACAATTCCGTGGTGGCCACCTTCTGCCACAGCATTGCCCGCGATCTTCCCATTACCATCTCCGATCCGAAAACAGAGATTGAACTGGTTTATATTGATGACGTGGTCCGTGCCTTTCTCGGTGTCATGGACGGCCATATGCAAGTTTCTGACGGTAAATATTGTCTGGTGGAACCGACGTATCGAATGTCTCTTGGCACGCTGGCGACAATGATCAGGGGTTTTCGGGATAGCCGGATTAATCTCACCTTGCCAGATATGAGTAATCCGTTAGTTCATGCGCTGTATGCGACCTATATTTCCTATCTTCCCCCCGATTCATTTGTCTACGATTTGTCTACACGCTGCGACCATCGTGGGAAATTGGCTGAACTGCTGAAATCACCGCCGCTGGGACAGATTTTCGTATCGCGCACACGGCCCGGTATAACGAGGGGTAATCATTATCATGATACGAAGGCGGAAAAGTTCATCGTGCTGGAGGGCGAAGCTGTTATCCGGTTCCGGCATATTCTTGGCGGGGATGTTATTGAATACCTGGTTGCCGACAGCGAATTCCGTGTGGTGGATATTCCGCCGGGCTATACCCATTCCATCGAAAATGTGGGGAAAGGCGATTTAATAGTTCTTTTCTGGGCGAATGAAGCATTCCTGCCGGAAAATCCCGATACCTTTACCCTGAATGTTTGAAGGATAGGAAGGAGTCAATATGAAAGTCATGACCATTGTCGGCACGCGACCGGAAATCATTCGCCTCAGCCGGGTGATCAGTTTACTGGAATGCTGCACGAACCATGTTCTGGTGCATACCGGTCAGAATTACGACTACGAACTCAACCAGATATTTTTTGACGATCTGGAAATCCGCAGGCCGGATTGTTTTCTGGAGGCTGCCGGGAAAAACGCCGCCGAAACGGCCGGACTGGTGATCAGCCGCGCTGACGATGCACTGGCCGAAATTAAACCGGACGCGGTTTTGATTCTGGGAGATACAAACAGCTGTCTGGCGGCGTATGCCGCTAAACGGCGAAAAATTCCCGTCTTTCACATGGAAGCCGGAAACCGTTGTTTTGATCAGCGTGTTCCAGAGGAAATTAATCGCAGAATTGTGGACCATATCAGTGATATTAACATGCCTTATAGTTCCATCAGCCGCGAGTATTTGCTGCGGGAAGGATTTCCGCCGGAACGGGTAATTAAAACCGGCAGCCCCATGCGCGAGGTGTTGGATTACTACATGCCGAAAATTGAGCAGTCGCGCGTTCTGGATGCCCTTCGGCTGACACCTTTAAATTATTTTGTTGTCAGCTGCCATCGGGAGGAAAATATCGATGATGAAGCAAATTTTCGCGGCTTAGTTGACATTTTACGGGGATTAGCCGCGACGTACGGCAAACGGATCATTATGACTACTCATCCCCGGACAAGAAACCATATTTCACGGCAAGAGATTAATCTGCCGGAACTGGTGGAGTTGCACAAGCCCTTCGGATTGCCAGATTACGTGCATCTGGAGATGAATGCCTGTGCGGTGCTGTCGGACAGCGGCACAATCACTGAAGAATCTTCCATACTAAATTTTCCCGCGCTGAATATCCGTCAGGCTCACGAGCGCCCGGAAGGGATGGAGGAGGGAGCCGTAATGATGACAGGGCTGGCTTGGCCCACGGTCAGGCAGGCACTGGATATAATCGCCGGACATAAGAGGGGAGCCGAGCGGAACACGCGCATTGTCGCTGATTACGATGTCTCCAATGTCGCGGAGAAGGTTGTCCGGATTATTTTAAGCTATACCGATTATGTCAATCGCACCGTCTGGTTCCGGTAGGAGAATGAAGGGTATGATAAGGAAAGGCTGTACGGTAGCCTGCACCAAAAGGCAGCAGGGATTGGTTTTATGGATCATCGGTGTCGGGTTGCTGTTTCCTTTGTTTTTTCAGCTGTCCGGTAGAATCTATAATAGCGTTCATCCAGTTATAGATTCAGGCGGGATTATAAAACAACTGCCTCTGCCTATTTCCTTGCTTGCATGCTATGGGGGACTGCTGCTCTTGGCAGACCGTTACAGGCAGGCCGCACTTGCCATAAAGGTTGTTGCGGCCATGGTTCTCGTGATGGTTCTTTCTTTGGTGCTGGCAGGTCCTGAAATCGAGCCTCGAAAGGTCGTTTTGATCATACAGGTTCTACTGCCTATGGGCGGACTCGTGTTGGGGCAATTGATCGAGGATAAGAGCAAGGTCATTCCCAAGGCATTTCTCGGCGTGTTGATACTGATCGTACCTGCTCAACTGATTGTCGGCTGGCTGCGAGGCAATATCGGACTGACGCATGATCTGCATTTCTTCAGCATCTATCAACATTTTCAATTTGTTCCCTTGGTATTTGTATGCAGTTATGCCTATTCGATTTCTAATCTTTGGACGGAATACAAGAAGGTATTCTATCTGTTGACACCATTTATGTATGTGTATTCCGTTGCAAGCCTATCGTTACTGACAATGTTTTTCTTAATCTCATTCATATCAGCATATTCTTTCTTCCAGTTGAAGAGATACAGGAAAATATATGCGATAATTTTAGCAGTGGTTATGATTGGAGGAATTCAAGGATACTATTCTATTATGAAGAATTTTATTATGACAGGTCAATCTGCGGATAATATGATGACATGGCAGTATGAGGGAAAATTCGAACGCATTAACCAAGGGAAAACTCCCGCAAATGTAGAAGACAGAAAGGGAGATTGGAAGTTGTATTACAACGGGATTGTTGAAAGTGGGAAAACGCTCATTCTGGGTCACCCCGCACCTTTCCCCCGCGAGGTGAAAACGAGTGCGCATAACTGGTACCTGGACACGGCCTATAATTTCGGTCTGATATCGCTGCTTCCGGTCATTCTGCTCTTGATTTACACACTGAATTTGCTCTGGCAGGGGCGGGCTGAATGGCCGCCGGGCACGCTCTGGCTGGCGGCCATCGTACTCTATCTGGTGGTGGTCGACAGCAACTTCAAGGTTACTCTGCGGCAACCTTATCCGGGCATCTTCACGTTCTTCATGTGGGGGATGCTACTCTCCAATCTTAGGCGTATCAACCCGAAACGTCAAAGTTGATGGCAAGATTCAAAAACGGCATTTCCCCGGTATTTCATGGTTGGAAGAGCATGAGATCCGGAGCTTGTTTCAGTTTTGCGGGGGTGTTTGGCTCTGCATTGCTATGGTTGGCAAGTTTCAAGGTCGTGGCCTTGTGGCTTGGGCCGGCAGGGGTCGGGCTGTATTCGCAATTGAGGCAAATCGTGCAGGCGGCGACCGTCGCGGCGACCTACGGCGGGACGAATGCCGTAGTCCAGGGGCTGTCTGAGCGAGAGGACGAGTCGGATCGCTTCCGCTTTCGCGTCATGGCGAGTCGCCTGATTGGCGGAACGGGGGCGGCGATGGCGATTCTTATTTTCATTTCGGCGCCCCTTCTGACTCGATTCTTCCTGTCTTCAGACGATTCGGCCCTGATAGCGTCCATCCGCTGGCTTAGCCTAGCAGTATTGTTGAGTGTCGGAGCAACCTACCTGATGGCCGTCCTGAACGGATACCGCGCTTACGGACATTTGGCGGCTGCTCAGATTGCGGGACCGTCGGGTCTGGCGTTGGCACTCGCAGCGGTCTATTTTCTGGGAATCGATTACCGGCCGGAAATGCTGGTTTGGCTGTTTATTCTTTGCTTCGGTCTGAGTTTCGGGATTGGGGCATGGATGGTTGCGCATAGGCCACGGACTTACACGGCACAGACTAACGATTCTTTGACGGTTCGGGAAACGAGCGCGTTTCTGAAGTTCGCGTTCTCAACGCTTATGGCGGCGCTGGCGGCGACGGTTGCCCTGCTTTTGATTCGCTCCTGGATTATCGAATCGCGAGGCCTGGCCTTCGCCGGGTTGTTCGATGCCGGATGGACGCTGACATTCAACTACACAACGCTTTTTCTCACCGCCTGCAGTACGATTTACCTGCCGCTTCTGACCCGCGCAACCGAGCCGGCCCGCCAGAAAGCGTGCATGCTCAAGACTGCGTATCTCGTCCTTGGCATCAGTACCTTGGTCGGCTACGTGATGGTGATGTTTAAGACTCCCCTGATACGCCTGCTCTACAGCCGCGAGTTTGATATGGCTGGAGATCTATTGGCGATCCTGGTTGTTGCGGTCATTCTGCGGGGGGTGTCATGGGTTTACGGAACGTTGATAATCGCGACACGAAGCTCACGAACCTTGTTGCTTTCCGATCTGTTGCTGAATGTGGGTTTGCTGGCGCTCGTCTGGTGCTGCCTGCGACACCGCCCGATGTTGGAGGCCTTGGGATGGGCGTTTGTCACCGCCCATTTCTTGTACCTGGTCTTTGTCGTCGAGTATGTGCGGCGGAAAAATGGTCAGATGCAGCGCCGAAGAATTTGGCCGTTGGTTGCGGTCGCTACGCTTCCCCTTATATTCAGATCGGATGAAGCCCAGTGGGTTCAATTGGCCATCGGACTCTGCGTGAGTGGAATTGCCCTGTATTCCTATAAGACCGTAATGACATGAACAGATTAAGAGCCGACATTGAGCGGTATTATCAGTTAGTGGGTATGGAAGGACCCGTGACTCGATTGAGGCTGTTTTTGGCCTGTCTGAATCCGCGTCTCGTCCCGAATGTTTTTCTCCGGCTGTCGGAATTCTTTTTCAAGAGACACGTGATGCTTGTGTCCAAGTTCTTTTCGATGCTGAACGTCCTTCTTTTCGGGATCGAAATTTCCGGAAGAGTGGAAATCGAGGGTGGTTTGTTTTTACCGCATACGGTGGGTACGGTCATCGGCGCAGAGCGTATCGGTTGTAATGTGACCATCATGCAGGGGGTTACTCTTGGAGCCAGAGAGCCGGATATTCAATGCACAGTTTCGATGCAACCGATCATCGGGGATCATGTGCTGATTGGCGCGGGCGCAAAAATAATCGGACGTGTAACAATCGGAGATCACGCAAGGATTGGTGCCAATACCGTAGTCCTGCACGATGTGCCCCCGCATGCCGTGATGGCCGGAATCGAGGCAAGGATCCTGGAATTGCCGCAACAGGAAGTGAAGGATGAATCATCAATACACTGATGACATCAGGATCAGCGCCTCCCTGGTACTTTACAAGCCGGATTTCGACGCATTGGGTCAGACGCTTCGGGCGCTGGAATGTGCAGGTCGGGAGGTGTTGCGCCAGTACAGCGCCCGGCTGACGCTGACCTTGGTCGATAATTCGGATGATCCATCATGGTCCGAGGGCGTGGCGGCGTGGTTGAATGATCGCGCCGCATACCTTTCAGCCTGGACGGTTAGCCTTCTGTGCTCAACAGGAAATATCGGCTATGGCCAGGGCAATAATCTGGTGATCGAGCAGGCCGAGTCCGATTACCACATCGTGATCAATCCGGATCTGTTTGTCGCGCCCGATAGCTTGATTCAAGCCCTCCGCTTCATGAAGGAGAATCCGGATGTTGGCCTGCTCGTGCCGGCCGTATTCGGGAACGATGGAACCCGACATTATCTATGTAAACGAAACCCCACCTTGTTCGTTTTATTCCTGAGAAGTTTTGCGACCGCCTTTATCAGAGTTCGTTTCAAATCGGAACTCGACCGCTTCGAAATGCGGGATCGAAATTACGACGAGCTGATCGAAGGCGTTGAATTTCCCAGCGGCTGTTTCATGTTTTTCCGAACCCGTTACTTGAAGCAGGTGGGAGGATTCGATCCGCGCTATTTCATGTATTTTGAGGATGCGGATATCGGGCGAAGACTGTTACAGATTGCCCGTATTGTTTACGTTCCGGATGTCAAGGTTGTCCATCTATGGGAGAGGGGAACGCACAACAGCCTGCGCTTGCGATACGAAACGATCAAATCCGCATTGATTTACTGGAGAAAATTTGCATTTTTCAAAGACGAATCCAGCCGGCCCGAGACATCATTACTCCCCCTTTCGGATTGGGAGCAACATCCAATTCCAACAAAACCCGTTAAACGCATTCTGTTGATCGTTGTCTATTACCTTCCCAGCATCATGTCCAGCGCCAAACTGATGGGGGATCTGGCTTGTGAGTTTCACAGACTGGGTTACGAGGTTCTTGTGGCCGCGCCCGACAGTTCAATCCGGAAGGATTGCGAGGTCACTGAGGAGGCGGGCATCAAGGTGCTCCGCGTCAAGACGGGAGAGATCAGATCGGCGCCTCAATTGATACGGGCGTGGCGGGAGATCAGGCTCTCTTCCCTCCTGTGGCGGAAAGGAAAGACTTATTTTCTGCATCATCCCTGTGATCTTATTGTCTACTATTCTCCAACGATCTTCTTCGGCGGCCTTGTTGCCCGACTGAAGCGCCGTTATCGCTGTTCGTCTTACCTGATCCTCCGGGACATCTTTCCGCAATGGGCGGTGGATATGGGGCTCCTGCGCCGCGGCAGCCTTGCCTATCGGTTCTTTAAACACAAGGAAAAGTTGAACTACGATGCCGCAACCGTCATTGGCGTTCAATCTCCCGCGAACCGGGATTATTTTCTGGAGCGAGGGCTTGATCGGAAATACCGGCTTGAGGTGCTCTACAATTGGGCAGCGACCTCGGGAAACCGCCGTTCTGGGCGAGGCGAATATCGTCGCCGGCTGGGATTGGAAGGCAAGGTCGTCTTCTTTTATGGCGGCAATATCGGTCTGGCTCAGGACATGGACAACATCTTCCGTCTGGCCGAGCGGTTGCAAGATGATCCTCGGGCCCATTTTCTCCTTGTGGGAGAGGGCAGCGAGCTGCCACGGCTGCGGACGTTGGTTACCGAGAAGAATCTGACCAACGTCAGCTTCCATCCTTCCGTCGATCAGGAGGTCTACCTGGACATGCTGTCCGATTTTGATGTCGGGCTGATTTCATTGGATGGTGGCCTGAGGACGCAAAACTTTCCTGGAAAGATGTTGAGTTATATGGACCAGGCCAAACCCATTTTGGCCAGCATCAATCCGGGAAATGACCTGAGCGACTTCCTCGTCAAGCATGATGCGGGCCTGGTTTGTATCAACGGAGATGACGATCGATTTGAATCGCTCGCGCGACGTCTGCTGGAGGATGAGGGCTTGAGAAACCGTTTGGGACGTAACGCGCGATCCATGCTGGAGGATTGGTTTTCAGTCAAACGTGCCGCTCGCCAGATTTTGTCGCACGTTGAGGGCGCGAGATGAGGGATAACGCGTTTGTCCTCGTCACCGGTGCCACGGGGGCCGTGGGGCCGCGCGTTGTCGCGGCGCTTCTGGAAGCCGGGCATCGGGTGCGCACGCTGTCGCTGGACGCGCCGCCCGGGGACGCGTGGCCGGTGGGGGTGGAAGCGCTCCCGGGCGACATCACCGATCCCGAAGCCGTTGCCGCCGCGATGGCAGGCGTCGAAGGCGTCATTCATCTGGCCGCGCTTCTGCATATCGTTAACCCGTCCCCGGAGCTGAAGCCCCGCTACGAGCGGATCAACGTCGGCGGTACGGCAGCGGTCGTCGAAGCCGCCTGTCGGGCGGGCGTTGAACGAGTGGTATTCTTCAGCACAATTGCGGTTTATGGTCCTTCCGATGGCGGCGTTCTGACGGAGGAGTCGCCCCTGCGGCCCGATTCATTCTACGCGCAAACCAAGGTTGAGGCGGAGCGAATCGTTCTGGCGGCAAAGCGCGCAGACGGTGAGTCCCTCGGAACCGTGCTGCGGCTGGGGGCGGTGTATGGGGCCCGGATCAAGGGCAATTACCGGCGGCTCCTGCTGGCCCTGGCACACGGCCGCTTCATTCCCATCGGTTCGGGGACGAACCGGCGCACCCTCGTGTACGACCGGGACGTGGCCCAGGCGGCCCTCGTCGCCCTTCGCCATCCCGCCACCGCGGGCGGGGTTTTCAACATCACGGACGGGCAATACCACGCAATGGAGGCGATCATCGCCACCCTCTCTGCGGTCCTCGGCCGCCGGCCGCCACGGCTTGCGCTGCCCACTGGTCCTGTCCGCGTTCTGGCCGGTGTGATCGAGGACATAGGACGCCACCTGGGGCGCAACGCACCGATCGTCCGCGCAACGATCGATAAGTACACCGAGGACATCGCTGTGGACGGACGAAAATTCCGCATACAAACCGGATTTGTCCCCCGATACGATCTGGTGACGGGTTGGCGGGAAACAACAAATGAAATGAGGCGTTACGGTGATATATAGGTCGATGACCAATCTCCATCATGAGCCCAATATGACAATGAACAAGGAAGCAGAGGTCTTTATGAAATGTCTCATCTGTGAGTCGAGAAATGTTCTAAAGGTGTACTCGCATTTTCCCGGCTATATCGAAGGAACGGATTTCGAAATATACGAGTGTGAAAAATGTGATGCGCAATTTGTTTCCATCGAGCATCTGGACTATAGTATTTATGATATTATTTATTCTGATGAGACCATACCCGGTTATTATAGATATATCGACTATCTTAAAGAAATAAAGCATAAAAAAAATCCACTTCGATATATATCGCGGGAAGAATCTTCCTATTATCCAATAGATAATTATTTGGCGGATAAAAGAAATCTTGATGTTCTTGAAGTAGGCTGTGGATATGGGTATTTGACTTATAGTATCCACGCGCTAGGTCACAATGTTGTTGGAATAGATATTTCAGAGAAAGCGATTTTTTCCGCAAAGAAGCATTTTGGTGATTATTTCCAGGTGGTAGAATTAAAAGATTATAAAACCGACAGAAAATATGATTTGATCATAGCAACGGAACTCATCGAGCATCTTGCCAATCCGTCCGGGTTTATCTCTGATTGCGCTAACTTATTAAAGGTTGATGGTAAGATAATATTAACAACACGAAATAAAGATTATTATGATAGAAAATCTGTCTGGAAAACCGACCTGCCTCCGGTCCATACGGTGTGGCTAAGCAAGAATAGTTTTATGCATATGGCAGATGGAAAAGGACTCAAATGCAAATTTGTGGATTATACTGATTATGTTGGCAAGAAAGAAAATAAATTGGCCTCATACCTGTACATGAAATGGACTTCAAATAAAATACCAAAACCGATAGTAGATAAAGAAAATAAAGTGAACAGAGGCAAATCAGAAATATACTTGAGAAAGGTTATAAAGACCGTGATTTATTTTGCTCCTATCAGATATCTCTGTTCGTACATTAACCGATTCTTAACCAAAGAACATGATACGCTTGGAGTGATTCTATCCAGAAAAGAATGATGGATATCCTTGTCACGTGTAAAAAATCCCGTCAAAGAATACGGACATGGACAACGGCAAAATTATATATGACAACAGTGAAAATGCACAACCGCGATTACTTTTATCCGGAATTCCGACTCAGCAGACGGTGGCGGTAGTGAAACGCCCAAGTGAACTATGATTCATGATCTAACCGCGATTTTCAGTCAGCTTGTCGCCTGGGTCACCCAGCACAGCATCGTCCTGCTATTTGCGGCCTGCGCCGGTCTGGGGGCTGCGGGCGCCTGGCTGATCGCCGGCATGCCATTTCGCGAGCACCTGCTCGATATTCCCAACGAGCGCAGTTCGCACACCGCACCGACACCCCGCGGCGGAGGTGTGGGGATTCTCGCTGCCTTTATCGCGGCGGGGCTTACGCTCCGCATTCCGACCACGTTTCTGTTTGCCGCTGTTTTCGTTTCCGCCGTTAGTTTTTACGGCGACTATTTCCGGCTTTCCGTAAAATTCCGTTTTCTGGCGCAACTGCTTGCCGCCCTGGTGTTTTTGTTCCCGGTCCTGCCCGTGTTGAGCGCCCATTACGACGCTTCCACTTTCGGTTTTTCTCTGTTCTTTTTTTTCCTGATCTTACTGCTGGTTGTCGTTTTTATGATCGGCACGGCGAATTTTTACAATTTCATGGACGGTATCAACGGCATCGCAGGTTTGAGTGGTGCGATTGCCTTCGGCCTTCTGGGTGCCTATACGCTTTATTATGTTCCCCTGTATGGCTACCGGGAGCAGATGTCTCTGCTGTCCGTTTGCATCGCCTTGGCCTGTCTGGGCTATCTTCCCTTCAACCTGCCACGGGCCAGGGTCTTCATGGGGGACGTGGGGAGCATCCTCTTGGGCTTCGTCTTTGCCGCAATGGTCGTGACGTTGGCACGCAACTACGGAGAGATGCTCTGCTTCGCTGCGTTGCTCTTTCCCTTCTACGCGGATGAACTGACGACGATGGCTGTCCGGCTTCAGGATCGCGAAAATCTTGTCCAGTCCCACCGCCGCCATCTGTATCAGTTGCTGGTCAATGAGGCCGGCATGGCCCACGGGAAGGTTACGTTGATCTACGGTGCAACGCAGTTGGCCGTCGGCGCGGGCGTGCTCTTTCTCAATGCCTATGGCGCGCGGCCGGTCGTTCTTTTCCTGACGGCCTGCTTTATCGCCTTTGCTCTGGTCAGTCTGCTGATTCGCGGTCAAATCAGAAAAACACAGACCTGACGGAGGCCATTGAGAAATGACGACAATTAGCAGCGGGGCTGAAGCCCCGCACTACATTGGGTTGGAATTATTTTAAACTTAGTGCGGACATTTATGTCCGCTAATAGCGGGCCTAAAGGCCCGCGATACATTGTTTTACCTATTGCCCGTAGGGAACGGTTTCAAACCGTTCCCTACTCATCACTTTCCACTCATCGCTCGTTACTCTGTTGCCGGATGATGCGCTCCAGTGCGGCAAAGACCTGTTCGGGTGTAATGGCGGTCATGCATTCCTTTGTCGGACATTTTTTCAGCAGGCACGGACTGCAGGCGAGGTCCGCCCGGATAACCGTGTGGCCTTCTCCATACGGGCCTGTCCGGGCCGGGTCGGTCGGCCCGAAAAGCGCGATCACCGGCGTTCCGACTGCCGCCGCCAGATGCATGGGGCCGGAATCCGTAGTGATGACGGCCCGGGCGCTTTTGTAGATTTCGGCCAGCACGGGCAGGCTGGTCTTCCCTCCCAGATTGATTCCTTTTCCCTTCATGCGCGACAGGATGTCTGCCGCGTCCCTCCCGTCGTTTCCCGTAAAAACCACGTCCAGCTTCAATCGATCCCGAATGGCGTCGGCCAGTTGCGCGAATTTTCCGTTGTCCCAGAGCTTGGTTTCCCAGTAGGCGACGGAATTGACGGCGATGTAACTTTTTTCTGTCAGTTCATTCTGCTCGAGCAGGCGGCGGGCCTGCTCCCTTGTGCCGTCCGTCAGGGGGAGAACGAATTCAGCCTTCCCGACGTCCGCGCCCAGGTAGCGGAGAAAATCCAGGTAGCGGTCCACCGCGTGCTTGTTCATGTCTTCCGGGATTTTTTCATTCAGAAACAATCCGCTCATTTCCTGCCAGGAGTCATATCCCAGCTTTCTCTTCCCTCCGCTTAAAAAAACCACCACCGCACTTTTCAGAAGGCCGTGAAAATCAATGACGAGATCGTAGCGGCGGCACCTGAGACGGCGGATAAACGCTCGCACGTCGCGCAAGGTCGCCGCGAATTTTCCCGACGAAAAATCTTTTATCCAGCTTTTGCGCCGGGAAACCAATACTTTGTCGAGACGCGGATGACCGAGGATTAAATCCGCCGCTGCTTCTTCCACAACCCAGGTGATATGCGCTTCGGGATAAAGACGGCGCAGCTCCGCAAGGGACGGGAGTGTGTGAACCACGTCGCCGATGGCGCTCAGTTTGACGATCAGAATGTTGAGGTTTTCTTTCGCTTGCCGCGAAGAATCTTTCTTCTGCGGGGAAGGGGCTTGGTCCTGATGTCGGCCGATTGCCGCGGCGCGGGAGGTGTCTGCTGCGTTCGTTTTTGGATTCATGGCCGGCCCCCCAGAATCAGGCGGACGGCTTCGAGGATGTTGTCTGCGATGAGGTCCGGCCTGCCCGCCGGCGTCTCAACGTCCGGCCCCTCGCCGGAAAGCGCATCCGCTCCGTAGCCCGTCTTGACGAGGACGCCTTTCGCGCCGGCCCGGTGGGCCGCCTCGATGTCATTGTATCGGTCTCCGATCATCCAGGACGCGGATAAGTCAAGATTCAGATCCCGCGCCGCCTGCAAAAACAGGCCTGGCGCCGGTTTGCGGCAGTCGCAGTTTTGCCGGTAGGGAGGCGAACCCTCGGTTGGATGATGGGGGCAGTAGTAAAACGCGTCGAGGAGAGCGCCCTTTTGACGCAGGGCTTCCCGTAGGGCAGCGTGAATTTTTTCCACAAGGTCTTCGCCGAACAGGCCCCGCGCGACACCGGCCTGGTTGGTCGCGACAATCGCCTTGAGGCCGCTTTGGTTGATCAGGCGGACCGCTTCATAGGCGAAAGGAAAAATCACCAGCCTGTCCGGAGAGTCGAGATAGCCGACTTCTTCGTTGATGGTTCCGTCCCGGTCCAGAAAGATGGCTGCGTTTTTTTTCATCCGGTGTCAACTCTTTTGGTTATCGGGGCGCGGACCGGCTGTTTTGTTGAGCAGGGTCAGCGCCGCCCCGACGACGTCTTCGACGGTGACTGCGGTCATGCAGCGGAAGTCCGTCGGACAGGTTTTTTTCAAGCAGGGGCTGCAGGACGTTTCTTTGCGCACCAGCATCGTTCTTTCTCCCGCGGGCGACGTGGTAACCGGATTGGTGGAGCCGAAAATCGCGACCGTCGGGATATTCAGACCGCCCGCCACGTGCATGAGGCCCGAATCGTTGCTGAGAAACAGCCGGCATTGCGATATGAGATGAACCGAGTCCACAAGCGATGCGCGGCCCGCCAGGTTGATCATATCCGTTTGCGCCTGCCCGCGCACCTGTTCGGCCGTTTCCCGATCGTCCCCGCCTCCGAAAAGAAGAACCTCTGCGTTCAATTCCTTTGCCAGGTGGTCGCCCGCCTGTGCAAATCTTTCCGGAAGCCATCGTTTGGCCGGTCCGTAGGTTGCGCCGGGCGCGATGCCGATGAGGGTTTCTCGTCCGTTCGGGAGATGTTGCCGGACAATGCTCGCGGCTCGGGCTGGAGAAATGAAGGTTTCCAGGTGCGGTTCGCGGCCCACATCCGCGCAGCCCAGCGCTTTGACCATTTCCAGATAATAGTCGATCTGGTGGACGCGGAGAATGTCCGCGCTTCGCCGGACGGGATGCGTCAGCAGAAAGCCGCGGCCGTCGGAATTGTAGCCGGCCCGCACGCCGATGCCGGCGGCCAGCGCGATGATGGCGCCCTCTATTGCGTTTTGCAGCAAAATGGCCGCGTCGAACTTTTTTGATCGCAGCGAATACGCCAGGCGAAGAACGCCCGGTGCATTGTCGAATTTCCGCGGATAGGGAAGAATTTCATCGGCGGCGGAAAACATTTTGTAGATGTCGGCAACCGGCGGCTTGGCTAAAATGGACAGATGCGCTCCGGGATAGGCCGCGCGCACGGACGCGACGGCAGGCAGCGTCATCACGGCATCGCCGATCCAGTTGACACCGCGGATCAGGATTTTATTCAGGCCTTCCCGCGACAATTTATTTTTTACTTCCAGCATCATTCCACGTTACCTATTGCCTCTCGCCCATCTTTCCACTCATCACTTTTTTACCATCCACCATCCACCATCCACTATCCACTACTCCTCGCCTGGCAGAGCTTTGTCTTCCACCGCTGATGCAGCCAGAGCCACTGTTCGGGATATTTGCGGATGTGTTCTTCGATGATTCCGGTGAAGGATTGGGTGTTTTCCCGCACATCGGCATCACGATTTCCTGTATTGCGGATCGCGACTTCCGCTCCGATCTCCATCAGATATTTTCCGTCGGGCATGCGGGTGGTAAAAACCGGCAGAACCGGCGCGCCGGTGTATAAAGCCAGCAGGGCAAGGCCGGAGGTCGTACAGGCCGGGCGGCCAAAGAAGTCAATAAAAATGCCTTCATAGTGGGCAACATTCTGATCAATCAGAATGCTGATGGTTGCCCCTTTTTTTAAAGAGTGAATCATGGGTAGCATGGCCTTTTCTTTGTCCAGGGAAATGTTGCCGCAGGAGGCGCGAACGTAGGTAATCGCCTCTTCCAGGAAGGCGCTGTCCAGAATGCGGTAGATAAAAATCAGCGGTTTCCTGGCGATGGCCAGGGCGGCATTGCCGATTTCCCAGTTGCCGAAATGCCCGCTGAACAGAAGAACGCCTTTTCCTTTCCGGATGGCCTCGTCGTAATGTTCGAGGCCCTGAAAATGAACCCATTGATGAATATTGTCCGGATTCAGTCTCGCGATTTCTGAAAATTCCGCCACGACCAGGGCGAAGCTCCGATAGGATCCCTTGGCGATGCGTTCGATTTCTGCCGGGGACTTTTCAGGAAAGGCCCGGGTCAGATTGTGAAGAACGATCAACTTATGTTTTACCAATAAATAGTAACCCAGCCGGGCCAGACCGGAGAAGACGGCTCGCCGGACCGCAAGAGGAACGGCGCGAAAGATCAGAATTGCAATTTTTAGTTTAAGACTCATAAGCGAACAAAAGTTTTCAGTAATAATGCCTTGAGATTGTCGAACTCGTGACAAGTTATTAAATTTGTCATACCGGCGCATACCCTGATGACCTAAAGGTCACGCGAGGGCACAAGTGCCGGTATCCGGACGTCGTCCCCGCGGAGCCTGCAATCGAGAAGCAGGAGGGGGAACCAGTTCCTTTATTCCTGGATTCCGGATCGCGCTGCGCTTGTCCGGAATGACGGGCTTGATGTTTTTTGATAGTTTTGCAAAGCTCTCTGCTCGTCACTTTCTTTCCTGTTGCCCCTCGCTCACCTCTTTCAGCCGTCGCAGAATAAAATCCTCGAAGGATGGTTGGGACGGTAGAATTTCCATTTCCACGCGCGCGACGAAAAGCGTTTTTAAGAAATCCGGAAAGGCTTCCAGGCGCATGGCGTCTTTTTCGGTGGTCAGCCAGCAATCGGCGTTTTGCGCCGAAAAATGCCGTCGGAGCGCTTCCAGATCGTTGCGGTTGTAAACGTAATGATCGGGAAAGTCAACAAAGGAAAGGATCTCCGCTTCCGCTTCGAGCAGGATTTTCCTGAAGGAAGCGGGTTTCGCGATGCCGCAAAAAGCACAGACCTTCCTGCCGTGGAGATGTTCGGGAGGCAGGACGCCGCCGTCGGGTCCGATCACTTCCCGGAAGCGGTGCGAGGCGCGGAAGACGGGAATGTCGGACGCATCCACGATCCGGGCGATGTGGGCGGGCGTCGGTCCGGCTTTGTCGGCGCGCGTCAGCACGATGCAGTCGGCCCGGCGAAGGCTCTCGGCTGGTTCGCGCAGTTCGCCGCGCGGCAGCAGGTGTCCGTTGCCCAGCGGTCTTTCCGCGTCGAGCAAAACGATGTTGATGTCCCGGAAAATCTGCCGGTGCTGAAACGCGTCGTCGCAGATCAGCGCGTCGGCGTTGAATCGCCCGATGGCCGCCTGTCCGGAAAGCGCGCGCTTCGCACCGGTGATCACCGGAACGCCGGGCAGCGACCGGGCGAGAAGCAGCGGTTCGTCGCCCGTTTCCGCGGCGCTTTGTTCTGCGTTTGCTCCGTCGGAAACGATCCGGACTGGTCCGGAATTCTGGCCGCCGTAGCCGCGGCTGAGGACGGCCGGCCGGTATCCGTGCCGCGTCAACATTTTTGCCAATCCGATTACGCAGGGGGTTTTGCCCGTGCCGCCGACGGTCAGATTGCCGACGCTGATCACGGGACAGGCGAGCCGGACGGACTTCAGAACTTGCCGGTCGTAAAGACGGTTGCGAAAGTAGACGATCAGCCGGTAGATCAGGGCTCCCAGATGGAGGATCGCCCGCGTGGGACTGAAGCGGCGGACCGAATCGTCCTCATTCCAAATCCTTTGCCAGTCGATCATTGCCGTTTCCCTCGTCCTTGAACTGCAGGTTGTGCAATCGGTAGTATTCGCCTTTTTTCTCCATCAGCGTGTCGTGGTTTCCTTCCTCCACGATTTCTCCGTTGACCAGCGCGATAATCCGATCGGCATTGCGGATCGTGGAAAGGCGGTGCGCGATGACCAGCGTGGTGCGCCCCTTCATGAGGTTATCCAGCGCTTCCTGGACTTCGATTTCCGCTTCCGTGTCCAGCGAAGAGGTCGCTTCGTCCAGGATGAGAATCGGGGCGTCTTTGAGCAGCGCCCGTGCGATGGAGATGCGCTGCTTCTCTCCGCCGGAGAGTTTGGTTCCCAGCTCGCCTATGTTGCTGTCGTAGCCGTTGGGCAGACGGAGGATGAAATCATGGGCGTTGGCTGCGCGGGCCGCATTGTAGATGTCTTCCTCCGTTCTCTGGATGTCGCCGTAGGCAATGTTATTCCGGACGCTGTCATTAAAGAGAATCGTTTGCTGGGTGACGATGGCGATCTGGCCGCGAAGCGACTGCAGGCTGACGTCGCGGATATCGTGGCCGTCGATCAGGACGCGGCCCTCGGTAACGTCGTAAAAACGGGGAATCAGATTCACCAGCGACGTTTTACCGCCTCCGCTCATGCCGACAAACGCGATGACTTCGCCGGCCTTGATGGAAAGATTGATGT
>JAAZHX010000056.1 GCA_012510495.1 Smithella sp. | reverse complement strand
TCCCTATACATAGTAACTCCTCGTCAAATTGGAATTGGTTAGAGCGACATTATCAGCATAACGACGGTGGCAACAATCACAACAGCCTCCATAATGCTGACCAATGTAAATGCTTTCTTTGAAAACCTGTTCTGCTTATACTCTCCATAGGTGAAATAGAGAGTGAGTGCAGAGAATATCATAACAACTAAGTATAACCAAGTCATACAATCACGCTCCTTTGTCAAACAGGAATTTGAGCCTACTGCTTTTGCAAGCTCTCGGCACCTATTATAAACTGCCGCCAGAGGCTTGAAACCCCCCAAATTACCAGGGATTTATGCAAGTCAGCGCGTTATCTGCTGTTATCGGTGTCCATAGCTCATCTACTGTTTTGCCGATGCTCATAAGGGAAAAAACAAGGGCAAATCAGAGATGAAAACCAATACAATTTAGGCGCGGCCCGGACTGTTGTGATGTGTGTTCACTTCGGAAGCATGGCCCCGTTGACAGTCAGAAAAGCTGAAAATCCATTGAAAACCCATATAGGACAATGAGTAGACGTTCAGAGATGAGCGTCTATTTTTTTGCCCAAATTCAGGAGGTGAAACCCATAATGACCAATGTGATCGCCGTCGCCAACCAAAAGGGCGGCGTCGGCAAGACGACCACCTGCGCCAATTTAGGCATCGGGCTTGCTCAAAGCGGAAAAAAGGTGCTTTTGGTGGATACCGACCCACAGGGCAGCCTGTCCATCAGTTTAGGGTATCCGCAGCCCGATCAACTGCCGGTGACGCTGGCGACGGTCATGGGCAAGGTGTTATCGGATACGCCCATATCCCCGCAGGAAGGAATCCTGCGCCACGCGGAGGGTGTTGACCTCATGCCCGCCAACATTGAGCTTTCGGGCACGGAGGTATCTCTTGTAAACGCCATGACCCGCGAAAGCGTCCTGAAACAATACCTTGACAGCGTAAAACGCCAATATGACTATGTGCTGCTGGACTGTATGCCCAGCCTGGGTATGCTGACCATCAATGCGCTGGCCGCCGCCAACAGCGTCCTCATTCCCGTGCAGGCTCAGTATTTACCGGCAAAAGGGCTTGAACAGCTTTTACAGACCATAAGCAAGGTGCGGCGGCAAATCAATCCCAAGCTCCAGATCGACGGCATCCTGCTGACGATGGTGGACAGCCGCACCAATTACGCCAAAGAAATCAGCGCCCTGCTGCGGGACACCTACGGCGGCAAAATCAAGGTTTTCGCCACGGACATTCCCCATTCCGTCCGGGCCGCCGAAATCAGCGCCGAGGGCAAGAGCATTTTTGCGCACGACCCGAACGGCAAAGTAGCCGAGGCGTACCGAGAATTGACGCGGGAGGTGATGAAAATTGAAAAGCAGCGCCAAAAACATAAAGCTGACCTCAGTCGATGAGCTTTTCAGCACCGCGCAGGAGCGGCAGGAAGCGCAAGACGAGCGCGTCGTCCGGCTCCCGCTTTCCGAAGTACACTATTTCAAGGGTTATCCCGCCATGCAAAGCGAAATCCCCTTTACAGGGCAGCCTTTCCGCGTGCGGGACGACGACCCCAAGATGCTTGAAACGCTGGAAAGCGTTAAGCGGCGCGGCGTGCGCACCCCCGGCCTTGCGCGTCCCGACCCGGAGGGCGGTTATGAAATTATCTCCGGCCATCGCCGCCACAGGGCAAGCGAGCTGGCCGGTTTGCCCGATATGCCTTTCATCGTCCGTGAAATGAGCGACGAGGAAGCCGTCATTGAGCTGGTGGACGCCAATATCCAGCGCGAGGACGTTCTCCCCAGCGAAAAAGCGTGGGCGTACCGTATGAAGCTGGAAGCCGTAAAAAGGCAGGCTGGCAGGCCCGCAAATAATTCGCCGCAAGTTGCGGCGAATTTCCGAAGCGACGATGAAGTGGCAGAAACAATGGGCATCAGCGGCGACACCCTGCGTCGGTATACCCGCCTGACCGAGCTTATACCGGAACTCTTGATTATGGTGGACGAAAAAGTTGACGACAAAAAAATCGCTCTAACCCCGGCATACGAATTATCTTTCCTAAAAAAAGACGAACAAAAGCTGCTTTTGGACGCGATGGACAGCGAACAGGCCAGTCCGTCGCTCTCCCAGGCCCAGCGGCTTAAAAAATTCAGCCAGGAGGGTACGCTCTCCATCGACATGATGCGGGTCATCATGTCAGAGGAAAAGAAAGGCGAGTTGGATAGGATCACGCTCACCGGCGACAAAATCAAGAAGTATTTTCCCAAGAGCTATACCCCGCAGCAGATGGAGGCCACCATCCTCAAGCTGCTGGAGGGCTGGTACAAAAAGCGGCAACAATCGCTGGAGCGGTAAATGTACCCGGCATACGGGACGTTCAGGAATGAGCGTCTTTTTTTGTTGCCCGAATCCGGCAGAGAAAGGAGCAGATGCGGATGGCGGTTTTTCGGGTGGAGCGCAACAAGGGCTATACGGTCATGTCCAACTATCACCTGAAGGACAGGGGCCTGACGCTGAAATCCAAGGGTCTGCTTTCCATGATGCTCTCCCTGCCCGACGAATGGAATTACACCACGCGGGGGCTGGCTGCCATTTGCAGGGAGGGCGTGGACAGTATCGGCGCTGCCTTGCGGGAAATGGAAAAGGCCGGATACATCGTGCGAAACCAGCTCCGTGACGAAAAAGGCAGGATTACCGACACCGAGTACGTCATTTACGAGCAGCCGCATACGTCCTCCCAGGATACGGATTGTCCAGATA
>JAAZHX010000138.1 GCA_012510495.1 Smithella sp. | reverse complement strand
GCTCTCCTTGAGGTTTCTTTGCTTGATTATACTCAGCTATGCCTTATTTGTGGATTGGACTTGCATTCGAAGAAAATCTCTGCTTGACTTGATCAGTCTGCACACTCCGCGAGTTGTCATTCCGGGGATTTTTGTAAAACACACTTTGTGTACGATGAATTTGCGCCAGGTCATGCAGGGCATGGATCTAAATTCCGTGCATTTGCGAAGTCTCCCTGCACGTCGTCTCGCTTCGTAGGATAAAAAAATGCCAAACTCTAAAACGAAATTAAGCCAAACTCTAAAACGAAATTAAGCCAAACTCTAAAACGAAATTAAGCCAAACTCTACAACGAAATTAAGCCAAACTCTAAAACGAATTCATGCCAAACTCTAAAACAAATTCGCGCCAAACGGCTTATCGTTACCACCGGATATGCCTATACCCGGGAAGATGGCATACACGTTGTACCGGTTGGCTGTTTAAAACCATAGTGGAAGCTCTGCGCCTCCACTATGGACAACCGCAAATGCTTAACTACGGAATCAGGTGCGGCAAAATGGCATAAAACTCGGTTGCTTTAACCACATCATCCAGTTTGACACTGTCCATTACCGTATGCGCGGTGACTTCATCGCCAGGTCCAAAACCGATTGAGGGAATTTTCGCCTTGCCAGCCCAGTAAATCCCATTGGTGCTAAACGACCATTTGCTGGCAGGTTTTAGTTCCAACCCAATGACTTCGCGGGCTTTCAAGCCTGCCTGCACCAGGTCGTGGTTTTCATCCAGTGCCCAGGCGGGGAAGTATTTTTCCACCGGGAACACAAAACCGGTGTATGAAGGTTCGTCATAAAAGAGCGCTTCGACTTTCACGCGATCCTTGCTCTCTTCCGGAATCAATGCCTCCACCTGTGCGATCGCCCCTTCTTCCGTTTCGCCGAAAGTCATACGACGGTCAATGTAAATCACAGCCTCGTCAGGAACAGCATTGATGCTGGGGGTCTTTACGGTCATATCTGAGACGGTAATTTTCCCATGCCCCAGGAAGGGGTCGTCACCAAGCTCAGGCTCCAAATCGCGGATGCCTGCGATCACCGGTAAAAGCAGGTAAATCGCATTGATGCCGACATGGTTGCTGGCTGCGTGCGCAGAAACGCCCTTGGCAGTCACCTTCAACTCAACGCGCCCTTTATGACCGCGATAGACCTCCATCTTGGTTGGCTCACCAATCACAACAAAATCAGGTTTGATCTTTGGGTCAACTTCAACAAAAGTATTGGGGGCGATGCCATCACACCACTCTTCCATGTTGCCAAAGTACCAGGCGGTCCAGCCATCCAGCAAACCCAGGTCGCGGGCAAAAGCCATGCCATAGATCATGCCAGGAGTCGAGCCTTTTTCATCACAGGCTCCCCGTGCATAGAACACGCCGTCTTCGATCTTGCCTTCAAAAGGATCCCATTGCCACTCATCGGGGTCGCCGATACCGACCGTGTCAATATGGGAATCAAAAACGATCGTGCGCGGTCCGTCGCCGATGCGACCGAGGATGTTGCCCATTTTATCGAAGCGGACTTCGTCAAAACCTAACTTTCTCATCTCTTCGCCGATCCGCTCACCAACCGGTCCTATCAGACTCTCATAGCTGGGGATGGCGCAAATTTCTCGCATGAAGCGCAGAATCTCCGGGCGCGCCTCTTCGGTCTTCTGCTGGATTTGATTTACGATCTCTTGTACGGTCATTTATTCTCCTTTTACATTTATCCTCTTATAATACTGCGGATAGTATAATAGATAAAATACAACTACAATAT
>JAAZHX010000022.1 GCA_012510495.1 Smithella sp. | reverse complement strand
GTATTATCCATTTTCCGGGTATATACTGAATGTATTCAAAAGGGGGTTAGTGTGAATGAACTTGTTACCATATCAAAAAAACATGAGAAAAAATTAGTTGTACGTTTCATTCTGATAAACTCGATTATTGCTCTGTGTTTTCTGGTAAACCCGGTACTGCAACGTGCCGTTTTTCTACCTGTTTCAGTTTTTATTTTGCTTATCATCATGGCTTTCTTGCTGGATTATTACTTTCTACTGCTGTCACCCTATAAGAAAATCATCTTTCACGATTCCTTTTATTGCTTCCACCTGCCGCAGAGTTAAGCATGATGTAACTTCCACTGCCTTGAGCACGTACAGTATCTATGACTCCCAGGACCCAGTTTCGCGTACCGCTTGCAATTGCCGATAATATTCCACTTTGTCAATTTGAAAAATGTTCCTACGACTTGTACACATTTTCCACTTTTTTATTCCAACCTGCAAGTAAATGATGGTTTTTCTGTATATATACTGGTATGGGAACCTACATTCCGCATCGAGAAGGGATCGTTCAGACTATAGTCCTAGAATCGCTTACTCGGTACCAAGCCTACGCCAATCCGCCGCAGGTAACTATCGATCGGCTGGAGCAGTTTGCCGGCTGTGCGGACTGGTCGAAAGGTGTTGCTCGAATCCGTTGTGAAGATTGTGGCCATTCGTATTTTCGACCATTCTCCTGCAAAGTTTTCCACCTTTGCCCATCCTGCGATCAGAAACGGACATTGCTCTACGCTGAATACTTAGCCGACGACTTGCTCCTTGATCTGCCGCATCGGCAATTTGTGTTTACGATTCCCAAGATACTCCGCCCATACTTCAAAACCGATAAGCGCCTGTTTGGCGAGGTGTCCAGGCTCATATTCTCGCTGCTGTCTGAATTTTTTTCCCTGGCAGCCGGTCAAGAACTACTTTGTGCTTGTGTTGTCAGCTACCAGTCCTTTGGGGAATTTGCACGGTTTCATCCCCATTGGCATGTACTGGTTTTAGAAGGTGGATTTACCAGGTACGACCGCTTTGTATATTTACCGATCGGAGCAGACGAGGGTCTGCTAAAAGTCTGGCAAGCAGCAATGCTTTCTTTGTTTCTACGCGAAGAACTGATTGACCAGGCACGTGTGAACATGCTCAAAGACTGGAAGCATTCCGGCTTTAGTATTGAGAGCGAAACCAGATTATTCAGCAAGGCCGATCGAGAGGCCTTGGGTCAATATGTTGTCCGAGGTGCTACCTGTGCTGAAAGAATCCAATACGACCAAGACTCCGACACCGTAATATGGACAGCCTCCCCAAAGGGCTTCTACAAAGGCAAATCTGAAACCTTCAAAGGATTTGAGTTTGTAGATCAGCTTGCAGCCCATTTGCCTCCAAGGCGAGTGCAGTTAGTTCGCCGCTATGGGGTATATGCGGGAAAAGTCCGTAAGCAATGGCAAGAACGCCCTGGTATTTACCGTCTGGCCCCAGAGGGTTGGCAAAAAGGGCATCCAAGCCAGTCCCAAATTGTTCAAGCAAAACCACCAGAGGCCCTATGTGTTAAGGAAGCGGTACAAGTCCCTGATGGATGGTCTAAACTACGCAAACAAAGCTGGGCACGGTTGTTACAGAAAGTCTACGAGGTAGACCCGTTTGTCTGTCCGAAATGCCACGGGACAATGTCGGTTGTGGCGATTATCGAGGACCCAAAAGAACTTGCCAAGATTATTAACTGGGCAAAGCAGCAAAATCGAGAGCCGCCAGTAACTGTCTGCGCACGTTCACCTCCTGTGCGGGCACTGGTGTCGGTATAATACCCCAAAAACGAAGTTTATACAGAACAGGATATCACCTCGAAATCGGTGCTTATACAGCGACCTGGGGGGGGAGTTATAGTCTTATGGTCTTGAATAAATCCCTAAAAACAAAGCTTGACAGCGTAAATAGACTTGAAATAAACTATCGGTTGTCGGCGTTGCCGAAAAATCTGGTCGGATCAGTTGTTCGGGCTGGGTAAACAGTTGTGGTTCGGGGTAAAAGCCGATTTTCAACGCAAACCCGCAAAAATCCGGAAATGACAGTTCCTATCAGTCT
>JAAZHX010000051.1 GCA_012510495.1 Smithella sp. | reverse complement strand
CCAGTGACTGTGATAGCCGGGAGCTGGTTGGCGGCACCGTCTTCCCACAAGTCGAGATCGATTACTCTGTCTGCCATGCTACCTCGTGCTTACGGAACCTGAAGACCTCGTCCGGCTTGTCGTCGTATAAGAACGGGAAATTGGGATGGCCGAACACACCACGGGGGGCTCTTTCAGGTTCGGTGGAGATCAACATATACGCCTCTTTCCGATTACTCGATTAACATCAGAAATATTGATGCCCAATCTATTGGCTATTTCGGATCGGCTCATTCCACCACGGAACGGGCCTCTGCCATACATTTTTTTGATAATATCTATTGGAACGTCGTCCGCTCCTTTCCAGAAGGTCGCAGACCGACGGGTGTCAGCGTTCATCATCGATACCCCTTATATACTGGGAGTCAACCATTCACGGGTTGCAGGCGAACGTCCCCCGCCATGACCGCCTCGAATGGTTGGGTGGCTTCGTGTGTTGAACCCACTCGCGTTTATTAGAATCAAATACACAACCACCCGGCTCAACGAGACCTTTGAGACGCTTTATCTCGTCGCGCAATGCTGCTATTTCCAAATCTTTGGCGTCGGGGGAGTGCTCGCTAAAATCAAACAACTCATTGAAGCGATCATCTACGATCGGATGCAATCTGATAGCATTCAGCATTTTAGAATTTAACTTGAACCATTCACCGTTCAATCGGTCCCGCTGGAATGCTCTATGCAAAGACTTCTCTAGAGGATACGGGTCTTTTGCCGCTATTGTTCCAGCCACCAACAACTTTATCGGCGAACTGACCGACAAGCTTGATAATCTCTTCGGCAGATCGGTGGTTGCTCCGATCTTTATAACAGGCAGCGTCGCTCTCCAAGCAACGTTATCATATGTGACGAAATATACTAATCCGTGCCCCATTTTTCGCATCTCCGACATGCACCGAGATTGTTAAATGGGCCAGACGCGCTCGGATATCGCGTTTTTCGGTAGCGAACCTAGGCCCGATAATTCGTTGATACGGTATATATGCAAAAACTCGGGTTTACCCGCCCCGGAGCGTCAGTCTTTGCACTGTTTTATCAATTTGCGTAGCCTCACTTGCTTATACGAATCAGACTGCTTATTTTCGGTTGGTTTAGTTCTCTGATATCCAACACAAACTTCTTGAACCGTTGGCCGGTCGCCATCCTTATAATCGCAATTGAAAACCTGGTTACAAACCGGACAAAACGCCCACCCCCGCTCATCAACTTCTATTGTATGCTCGTGGTGGACTCTCCTGAGAAATCGCATGCCAACCGGAGTTCGGCTTAACTTAGAGTTGGACATGCCGCGCTGAAAAAGTTCTTTAGCTGTCACAAAATCGCCTGAGGTTGTCTCAAAGACTGGTTCGATGGGAGAATCCCAAGCTCGCCCTTTATGAGACAATCCTGAATTCATTGCTCATACTGTCTGTCGATAATATTATATATATGAAATAGCACCAAATCGGTGCTAAAGTCTCAATCTGACCACCCTCCTCCACCCTACCCTCCGTTTGGAGAAACGTTTGCCCATCTCATCAATCTCCGTTTTTTCGACCAGACCCAACTCAGACATTTCTACCAGGTCGTGCCGCAGTCGGCTCTCTGGTCGGCTCATCTTAGCCGCCAGTGCCGGGATAGAGATAGCATGCTCCGGCATGTGTGTTAGTATCCGCTTCATCATGGCGGTGCTGGTCAAGCTATCGCCCTCCAGATCTTGGCATGTACGACGCGTTCCGATTCTACCATCTTCCACCGCTCCAGCCCTCTGATTGAAGGCCACACAACGTGCTTTGTCGATCCTATACCCTCTGCGATAGTCTCAACCGTTGCTCCCCCGGGATGCTGACGCAAGTACTCCATGATGCAATCTTGCAGATGGCTCATCTCGAGATCCTCCTTGCCCGCTCGGTCAGCTCCCACACACCTCTCCTTGCAGCCCCGTTCTTGCGGACGGTTCCAACCCGTTGGATCAGGCCTCGATCCTTCCAGTAGCGGACCAGACCACCGGGCACGGCTGGAAGATGATCCTGGAAGACGAATGAGTCTTCCTTCGGCAAGACCTCCAAGTCTTCCCGGTGCCTGATCGGGCCGCGGCTCATCTTCCACTCCACAAAGCGATGATATCAGACACAACTTTTGTGGACTCTGGGAATCCTATGCAATGCCGCAATGCGAGATACTCGACCACCCTGATGTATCTGGGTATCATTTTTATATCCATGCAGATTTTCGTGTATTCGAAAACCGCATCTCGGATTTCTTCATCAGAGAACGGGGATTCGCGGTCCACGATCCACCGTTCGATCAATTCTATGTCATCATCGCTAACACCAGCGAGCGACAACTGGAACCTGAACATTTTCGGTTTCATTCGATCACCTTATCTGCTATCGGGCATTCGCCCAGCTGCCACCGGTGTGTGCAAATTCCACATCCTCTAGAATAGTAGTAAGTGCAGACAACGTGTCCACTTTCGGTGGACAAGCGCATCCAGCGACATGAAATTAGACTCATGCTCCTGCCCTCTTATCATAATCCCAACAGCATTTGTCGCACTGCCAGTCGCCGGGCCATGAACCGTGCCCTTTTAGGCAGCCAGGCTTATCGAAATGCGTCCGGTCATTGGCATAAAGAAAGGCTAGGTGCCTGCAGTCGTCTCTAAATGATATCAATCCAACACCTCCAAATTCTTCCGGATCGTCTCGGCCCTCTTCGGACCTATGCCCTCACAGTCTACCAGATCGCCGCAGAAGCCGTCTTTGAGGACCAGGCACAGATTGTACCTCTCCAGGAT
>JAAZHX010000077.1 GCA_012510495.1 Smithella sp. | reverse complement strand
TGGGACGCTGCCGTTAAAGAGGCCACTAGGCTTCTCAAATATGGCGCTTGTCATAAATGGAATCAATCAGAAGCAAAGCATAAAATAAGCTTGATATTACCTAAAAAAGCTCAAGAATTTTGTCAAGAACTGTTTATTACGGCATCTGGAGATGCCGTTTTTTCGAAGATCGAAGGATTCGACGATCCGATTCTGTACAGATTCAGTAAGGGCGCGGAAGCATATGTCGAGACTGTGTTGTTTGAATCAGATCGCCCACTTCATTACACTGAGATAGTCGAAAAAATAATCGCAAAGGGCCGCGAGATAGAACCAAGAAGAGCACATAATGTTGCACATGATATTGGATGTCTTTACGGAAGGGGCACTTATGGTCTCATGAAGCATTATCCTTTAAACGAAGAAGAAACCCAAGAGATAATTACAGAGATTGAAGAAATTATTGAATCGGGTCCAAATGGGCGACAGTGGCATTGCTCAGAACTCTATGAAATTCTCTGTGCGCGTGGTTTGGATATGGATGGCAGATTAACCCAATACGTTATTAATATTAGCCTAAAATACTCGAAAAAGTTGGTAAATCTAAAACGGCTTGTTTGGATGGCTGACAAAAAAGCGATAAATATTATACATAGCAATAGAATTGAAATAAATCAGGCGATAGAATCATTGTTAAGAATTGAAGGTAAACCACTAGATGGTTCTGAAATTTGTAAACGCATCATGGAGAAACGTGGAGTGAGCAGTGTTTTTCAGATTCATAACGATGGAAATGTCATAAAAATCGGGAAAAATCGTTGGGGCCTTTTAGATCGAGACACTCCATACACTGCAGAACAACAGAAAAAAATAATAGATATGCTTGAAGAAACCTTGCAAAGAACGCAACACGGGATACATAAGACCGAGATAATTACAATACTTAGGGAAATACCAAATATCGATTCATCTGTAACAACTGATCCTGCTATGTATATATCATTAGCCTTAAGAACCGGCCGAATGAAATATGTTTCTGGTAATTATTTGTGCATGAGTGATTGGAGCAATGCACGAAGACCGACAATAGAAGAAGCGATACAAATTGCTTTAGAGGAGTCTATGCCGGGGGGCCGTTCATTTAAAGACCTCCAAAGGAGAGTTCATGAAATTTTGAAATTTCATGTTGCAAGTGATAATATATACACACGGTTATATGCCATCGGTGCGCGTGTCAACGGTAATACCTCATGCTGGCAAATTACGACAGCCGAAGACCAATGCGATTTTAAATAGAGAGACTAAGTCAGTAACGAAGAAAGCCTTGCTCTACCACCTTGCTAGCGGTTTTGAGGATTGGATATTGAAAGATCTTTGGAGAAGCGTGAAATATGACCATTACCAATCACAAGGCATACGCACAGCTTCTTAATTCCATTAAAGAAAGAATCCGAAAGGCTCAGTAGAGCTATAGTCAAATGTTGTGTATGAGGCATTAGGCGGCGATCCTTTTTTGTTCGATGCCGTTGACAAACTTAACTCCTTTAACGACTTCAGCCAAACGTTCAGGGCAATGTAAACGAATCCATTTCTTTTGAGCGCATTGACATAATTTAAAAGCCATCATGATTACCGTGTTGGCGGAAAAACAGCCTCTCACTTTATTTGTTCGCAAACGAACAGTCGCAAAGGTCGATTCAATCGGATTCGTCGTCCGAATATGCCGCCAGTGTTCAGCAGGAAAATCATAAAAGGTCAACAAAGAATCTCTATCCTTTTCCAGACACTGGGTTGCTTTGGGATATTTTGCTTCATAAGTGTTCACAAAGTCGTCAAAATAGCGGTTTGCTTCATCCTTATCGGCCGCCTGCCATATTTGATGCAATTGGGCTTTCGCTTTGGATTGAAGGCTCTTGGGCAAATTATTCAGGACATTGGCTGTTTTGTGTACCCAGCACCTCTGCCAGCGGGTATTATCATAAACTTTGCTCAATGCGCTCCAGAAACCCAGAGCGCCATCGCCAATAGCGAGTTGGGGAGCAGTGGTTAAACCTCTGGATTTTAAATCTAAAAGCAGTTGCCGCCAGGAAAGCTCGCTCTCCCGGAATCCGCCCTCGATGGCTAACAGCTCCTTTACGCCATCAGCAGTGGCACCCATAATAACCAGAAGGCACTGTTTATCATCCATGCGAACATTGCAGTAAATCCCGTCAACCCAAAAGTAAACATAACATTTCCCGGCAAGACTCCGCTTCTTCCATTGCTGAAACTCATCTTGCCATACAGTTTTAAGGCGACTGATTGTGGCAGGGGATAATCCCGGAGCATCTTTGCCGACTAAGGCTGCTAAAGCATCGCTGAAATCGCCGGTGGAAACTCCTTTTAAATACAACCAGGGAATCAATTGCTCCAGACTCCTTGTCTTCCGCAAATATGGCGGCAATATCGCTGAACTGAATGTTATCCTCTCTGAGTCTTGATAAAATCTGTCCCGCGTCCGAGGCACTTTCACACAAACCGCTCCGATACCTGTTTGAATCTGCCTTTCCGGCATATATCCATTGCGGACTATCCGTCGGTAGCCGGATTTGTCTCTTAAATCTTTATATTGACTTAAGAATAGTTCTATCTCTGCTTCTAGTGCCTGAGCTATCAAGCTTCTTGCTCCCTGTCGTAAAATCTCCGTTAGCGGATCTTCTTCATTTTCTGCTGGATTATTTATCCTTACTAAACTATCTTTCTTCATGGTGCGTGTATCCTTTCCTTTTTTATTTGGCCGGACGACTGTCGCGAAACAACCATCCGGTGGATACACCACCTATATTCCTAAACACAACTTTTTATTATATCTCGGCTCAGTATGATGCGCTCAAGGCCGTCAATAAAGAGATCATTGCTCTTTATGCAGACATCAGTCGGATGATCGTCGAGCGTCAGGACAAAGAAGGACAAACGGAAGTGGTTCATGCGGTAGATATATAAGGACAATTTTATGGCGTTTCATGTGATTCCCGTCCATAAGCTCAGCGCTAAAGCCTTAAAAGGGGTTATCGAGGAATTTATTTCCCGTGACGGAACGGATTACGGCGCGGTCGAGGCTTCTCTGGAAACCAGTTTTCAGCAGGTAAAAAACCGGCTGAAAGATGGATCGGCCGTTCTTGTTTTTGATGACGAGACGGAAACCACCGGCATATTCCCGGCGGATGATCCTGTTTTGAAAAAGCTGGATGCGCCATAGCCCTGGTGATGAGGATATAGGAAACTATGGAATCGTTTTTATCGGCACGGAAAGGGTCCGTTGGCCTCACCGGCTGACTGTCACCCCCACGCGGTTGCAGTAACGGAAAATCGGGCAGACGCTGCACAGGGGAGAAACGGGTTTGCAAATTTTCCGGCCGAAGAACACCAGCAGGGTGTTGTAGATGATCCAGTATTTGCGGGGAAGCTTGCCCCGCAGGGCCATTTCCGTTTCGTCGGGTGTTTTCGTTTTCACGTAGCCCAGACGGTTGGAAATCCGGTGAACGTGCGTGTCCACGCAGATGCCTTCTTTCCCGTATGCCAGCGTGATCACCAGATTGGCCGTTTTCCGTCCGACGCCCTTGATGCTCAACAGGTCGTCCAGGTTGTCCGGCACTTTCGAACCGAACCGTTCGATCAGCTCACGGCAGACATGATGAATCGTTTTGGCCTTGTTGCGATAAAATCCCACCGGATAAATGGCTTTGGCAATTCTGGAGAGCGGAACTTTCAGCATTGTTTCGGGCGTCACGGCAAGCGCCAGAAGACGGTCGGTGGCCTCGGCCGTGACTTCGTCTTTGGTGCGCAGGCTCAAGAGCGTGGACATCAGGATGACAAACGGATCGCGCTCGCTTTCGGCCAGGTGAGAAACGATGGGCATTTCCCCCAGATCGAGCTCCTTTTTCAGAATTCTGACGATCGGATGGATGTTTTCGTCTTTCATGTTTTTCGTCTGCTTTCCTTTTGAAATTTCCTGTCGGGACCTCCCTCTTCCGGCGTCGGTTCATGACCGGTTCGAGGCCTCCCGGTATTATGACGAGACCCGTTGAAAAGCAAGTTTTTATCCACAAATTCTCCGGGCGTAGTGATCGGAGTATGGAGAATTATTAGTAAAGGATCGTTTTGTCAGTCGTGTTTTTTCTTGACAGCGCTTTCTTATTCCTATAATGCCCTCTTTGCACCTTGGTGCGCGCAAGATGGAGTTTGGCACTTCAGGGGCCTGGGGTTTCAGAGATCATCCCCGATAATCAAGCAAATTCAATCCATCCGGCGGTATGCTACGCACAGCACCGAATTCGCGGGTTAAGAATATTCATGCAGAAAACAAAAAAACATCCAATCCGTCAGACGGATGAGATCGGCCGCCGAAAAAAGAGAATGGGGCAGGTGATCGTGATTGAAGATCGCTGCAAGGGATGCAGTTTTTGCATCGCCAACTGTCCCCGGCAGGTTCTGCGCCTTTCCTCTGCTTTCAATAAAAAAGGGTATCATCCACCGGAAGTGGTGGACATCACCCGCTGTGTCAACTGCCATTTCTGTGAGATTCTTTGTCCGGAATTTGCGATTTACAGTGTGGAATGTGACGATTTCGGTGAGTGAATCGTATAAAGGAGAGTGGCTTTGACTGCTAAAGAAGTAAGAACAGGAATGCATTTCATGAACGGCGACGAGGCCTGCTGCGAAGGCGCGCTGGCCGCGGGCTGCCGCTTTTTTGCCGGTTACCCGATTACGCCGGCGACGGAAATTGCCGAAGCCATGTCGCGGCGGCTGCCTCAACTGGGCGGAATCTACATCCAGATGGAGGATGAAATCGCTTCCATGGCGGCCATTCTGGGCGCGAGCTGGGGCGGCGTTAAATCTATGACCAGCACGTCCGGACCGGGATTTTCCCTGATGATGGAGAATATCGGGCTCGGGATCTGCACGGAAACCCCCTGCGTGGTCTGCAACGTTCAGCGGGCGGGGCCAAGCACGGGGCTTCCCACCCTCATTGCCCAGGGGGACATGATGCAGGCGCGCTGGGGCTCGCACGGGCACTATGAAATCATCGCCCTTTCCCCGTCCAGCCCGCAGGAAATGTTCGATTTTACCATCCGGGCCTTCAACTTGAGCGAATATTACCGCCTTCCCGTGCTGATGATGGCCGACGAAGTTGTCGGTCACATGAACGAGCGGGTGGTTATCCCGCACGAAGATGAAATTGAAATCATCAACCGCCGCAAACCGTCCGTTTCCCCTGAAGAATATCTGCCATATAAGGCGGATGACGACTGGATTACGCCCATGGCCAACTGCGGCGACGGCTACCGGATTCATGTGACGGGTCTCACCCATGACGAACGCGGCTACCCGGCCATGAACGCCGAGGCGCAGGAGCGCATGGTCGCCCGTCTGGTCAATAAAATTCGAAAAAACCGCGATAAAATTATCGCCACCAAAAACCTCTACATGGACGATGCCGAGGTGGTTGTTGTTTCCTACGGCATCAGCGCCCGCTCCGCCATGAAAGCTGTGCGCGACGCCCGCGCTGAAGGCATCCGGGCGGGGTTGATCAAGCTCGAAACCGTATGGCCTTTCCCGGAAGAGCTCTTCCGGGCGGTGGCGGGAAGCGCCAAAGCGTTCATCATGGCGGAAATAAACGGCGGCCAGATGGTGCTGGAGCTTGAACGGAGCATCCGCGGCGCCTGCCCTGTAAAGCTTGTTTCCAATTTCGGCGGGGCGATCATCCATCCCCGCACGATTCTGGACGCCATTTCCAAAGCAGCAAAGGGGAAATTATGACAACAGCAAAAGCCGTAAAACACCGTCCGCCTCATCCGATGGATGCTTTGTTGAGGACGGAACGCATTCCGCATATCTGGTGCCCGGGCTGCGGCATCGGCACGGTCTTCAACGCCCTGCTGACGGCCATCAAAGACAGCGGTTATGACCCCAATGCCGTCGCGATGGTTTCCGGGATCGGCTGCACCGGGCGCATGGCCGGGTATATCAAGCTGGATTCTTTCCACACCACGCACGGCCGGGCGCTTCCGTTTGCCACCGGCCTCAAACTGGCCAAACCGGACACTAAAATTATTGTGGTCTCCGGTGACGGAGACCTGTTTGCCATCGGCGGCAATCATTTCATTCACGCCGCGCGCCGCAACATGGACATGACCGTCGTCTGCGTCAATAATTTCAATTACGGCATGACGGGCGGACAGCAGGCGCCAAGCACGCCGCTGGGCGCCAAGACCACCACTACGGTCAACGGTTCGCCGGAAGATCCTTTCAATTTCTGCGATTTGGCCGCCTCATGCGGGGCCGCCTATGTGGCAAGATGGACCGCCCAGCAGGTTCGCTCCATACGGAGCTCAATCAGCGAAGCCATGGAGAAGCGCGGCTTCGGCTTTGTCGAAGTTATCGCCCCTTGTCCCTCGGCCTTTGGCCGGCGCAATCGTATGGGCAACGCTCTGGAAATGCTGAAATTTTATCGGGGCCGCTCGGTAATCCGTAGCGACATTGATACTCGTGAAGCCATCGTGGACATTGATCGTGAAATCGTTGTGGGGAAATTTGTCGATATCGAACGGCCCACTTTCATGGATCATTACGAAAAATTCAACCGGCCGCATATGCCGCCGTGGCGCACGATGCATCCCGATCATCAGAAAGGGCGGTGAAGACCTTGCCGGGCAAAAGAGAAAGACACATTCTGATCAGCGGTTTTGGCGGACAGGGCATCGTCATGGCCGGGGATATTCTGGGAAAAGCCGCAACGCTTTACGATCACAAACACGCTACGATGACGCAGAACTACGGGCCGGAAGCCCGGGGCGGCGCCTGTTCCAGCCAGGTGATCATCAGCAGTGAGGAAATTCTGTTCCCCAGTGTGGAGGAGCCGGAAATTCTGGTCTGCATGAGCCAGGAAGCCTATACGAAAAACATCAAGTCCCTGCGCCCGGAAGGGACGCTCATCTGGGACACGGACCTGGTGCACACGCGCAAAACCGACACTGCTTTCAAAACGTTCAACATCCCGGCCACGCGCTTTGCGGAGGAGCTGGGAACCAAGATGATGGCCAACATCGTCATGCTGGGTTTTCTCTCCGCGGTGGAGCCGCTGGTCCATGCGGAAGCGCTCAAAAAAGCGACTCTGGAATCCGTCCCCGCCGCGACAAGGGACAACAATCTTCGCGCCTTTAACAAAGGCAGGGAATACGGTCATTCCATCCTGAAAGGACTGGTCAAGCCTGAACCGGGCAAGCATCAGGACTAAGCGCGAAGGGGCGCTGCTTGCACAAAACAAAACTCTCTGCCAGGCGTTTTTCAAAGAGACGGCAAAAGGAATCTCCTGGAAATGGCCGGCAAGGAACCCCTTGTCCCAAACGGAAAATTTATCGTAGATATCCTGGGGCGTCAGTGCGGACAACCGGCTCCGGACACGGGCCGCCTGAGAATGGGCAAGAAGGTTCAGCAGCGATTGCTTGAACTGGGAAAAGATCGCCGCCGGATGAGGGCTTTGTCGATCCCCCGCTTTCCATCGGAAGCAACGATAACCGAATAACCGGCCGTTGTTAAAATCTTTTGCAGCAAGCTCAAAATATCCGGGTCGTCATCAATACAAAAGATCGTTACATTGTTCATTTCTTTCGGGACTATTTTACCTCCTTGGAGAACGTAGAACCTGATAGGGTGATTCATCGTCAAGAAATAAAAATTTCTCCTTGACAATTCAGCCGTCGCTGGAGTATTTGAAAAACGTTGGTTGACCGTCCAATCAAAACATGGGTCGTTAATCCAATCCTTGCAAAACGTCGGATCGTCAACTGCCCGGCGCCTGGTTGAATTTTTTAATGGAACCATTATGAGAACCTTGAAAGCAATTCATAAAATACGATTCGTTGGAGGATAACCATGGATTTCTGGCTAAACGACGAACAGAAAATGCTTCGCTACAACATCCGAGAATTCGCCGAACAGGAAATCGCGCCGGTCGCAATGGAGTTGGATGAAAAAGAAGAATTTTCCTGTGACCTGACCCGGAAAATGGCCAAACTTGGTCTTTTCGGTATTTATGTGCCGAATGAATACGGCGGAGCAGGAATGGATTATCTTTCCTACATTGTCGCCGTTGAGGAAATCTGCAGGGTGGACGGTTCACACGGAGCAACAGTTGCCGCCGGAAATTCTCTGGGCATCGGACCGATTTATTATTACGGCAGCAAAAAGCAGAAAGATCAATGGCTGCCGCGTCTCTGCGCCGGTGAAATATTGGCGTCTTTCGGACTCACCGAACCCAATGCCGGCTCGGATGCCGGCGCAAGCAAGACCAACGCACGGCTGGAGGACGGACAATGGGTGGTGAACGGCAGTAAAATCTTCATCACCAACTCCACCAGTAAAATGGCCGGCATCTGCACGGTCCAGGCCATAACCGGAACGAAGGGTGTGAAGGTTGGTCCATATGGCAGTGTTGAAACCAAGGAAGTATCATGCATCCTCGTTCCGAACGGAACACCTGGTTTCACGACGAAGAAAATGACCAAGAAAATGATGTGGCGCTCCTCCGATACCGGCGAACTGTATTTCGACGACTGCCGGGTGCCGGAGGAAAATCTGCTGGGAAAGCGCGGCGAAGGATTTCACCAAATGCTCCAGACACTGGACAACGGCCGCCTGGCTATTGCCGCCATGGGGCTGGGCGGTGCGCAGGGCGCCTATGAACTGGCCATGAAATACGCCAGAGAAAGGAAACAATTCGGGAAACCGATTTCTACCTTCCAGGTCAACGCTTTCAAGCTGGCCGACATGGCCACGGAAATCGAAGCTGCGCGCAATTTATTATACAAGGCCTGCTACCTGAAAGATCAGGGCAAGCCTTTCGGTAAAGAAGCGGCCATGGCCAAGCTTTATTGCTCCGAGGTCATGGGCCGCGTGACCAATGAAGCGCTGCAGATTCACGGCGGCTACGGCCTGATGAAGGAATACAACATTGAACGGTTTTTCAGGGACTACAAACTCCTGACCATCGGCGAAGGAACCTCTGAAGTGCAGCGCATCGTCATTTCACGAAGAATCGGCTGCTACGAAACGGATTAAGAGCGGATCTCCGGATTCCAGAAAGCGCAACGTTTATTTTTTTGGGGAGGAAGAATTATGGCGGAAGAAACCAGGCGAATGACCAGAACGGAACGGCTGGCAAAAGAGCGGGAAACCAATCTGAAATTCTGGGAGGAACAGGACGCTCTTTTGGCGCAGCACCGGCAGGAAGCCTACCACATCGGCGGGGAAGGCCAGCTCGCGAGGCTGGCCAGACAGGGCAAAAAGCCGATGCGCGACCTGATTCAAATGCTGGTTGATCCCGGCACGGAATTTTTTGAGGTGGGGCTGGACGCAGGCTATCAGATCGGCGAGAAAAAACTGTACGGCGGCGCCATTTATGAAGAGGAAAAACGCGGGCACATCCCGGGCGGCGGTGTCGTCACGGGAATCGGCGTCATTCACGGAAAAGACTGCATGATTTTCGCAAACGAAAACCGCTTTGCCGCCGGTACCTATTTTCCGATCACCCTGAAGAAGCATATGCGCGCACAGGCCATCGCCGAGCAGTGCGGCCTCCCCTGCATTTACATCGCCGACTCGGGCGGCATCAACCTGCCGCTGCAGCTGGGCTGCTTTGCCGATGACGGTCATTTCGGAACCATGTTTTACAACATGTGCCGCATGTCGGCCAAAGGTATCAAACAGTACACGCTTTCGACCGGCGGCAACACCGCCGGCGGCGCTTACATGGTGTATCTGGCCACGGAATCGATCATGATCGAAAAGCTGGCGTTTGCCTTTCTCGCCGGACCGCCCATGGTCAAGTCCGCCATCGGCGAAACCGTTTCCCAGGAAGACTTGGGCGGAGCGTATGTGCACACTCAGCATTCCGGAGGGTGCGATCATTTCGTGCAGTCCCAGGAGGAAGGCATCCGGAAGCTGCGCGCCATGATGGAATTTGAACCACCCCAGAAACTCTACGCCGACCGCCGGGAATCCCGGGAACCCAAATTTGATTACAGGGAAATGATGCGCTGCAGCCCCGCGGACACGTATCATCTGATCAACGTCAAGGACACGATCAAATGCCTGGCGGACGACAGCTATTTCCACGAATACAAATCGACGTACGGCCCGGGCCGCGGCAGTTCGATCATCTGCGGCAAGATGTGGCTCAAGGGAATCCCCATCGGCGTGATTGCCTCCAACGCCAACGGCGTCATTTATATTGAAGCGGCCCGCAAGGCGACGGAATGGATGATCCGCTGCGGCAATTCCAAGCTTCCCGTTCTGTTTCTGCAGGGATCGCCCGGCTACATGGTCGGCAAGGCCGAAGAATGGGGAGGCATCGGCAAATACGGCTCCGACATGGTCCGGGCCTGCTCCTGCCTGGAAGCGCCGAAAATCACATACGTCATCGGACCGGATCACGGCGCGGCCAACTACGGCATGTGCGGCCGGGCTTTCAAACCGCGCTTTGCCTTCACCAACATGCGGGGAAGAACGTCGGTGATGTCCGGCAACACGGCGGGCTTCATTCTGGAGACCGTGCGCCGCAAGAATATTGAGGCCAAAGGCGGCGCCGTCAATGAGGAGGACATGGAAAAATTCCGCCAGATGATGCGGGAACGCTACAACAGCGAAGGACACCCTTTTTATACCGGTTCGCTGATGTTTCATGACGGCGTGATCGCGTTTTCCGAAGCGCGCGACAAACTGGCCCGCGCTTTTGAAATCGCACTGCGTGCGCCGGTCCGGGAATCCGACTGGGGCGACCTGAAATTCTAACCGGTTCACATGAAGGAGGCCGAACGATGGCAGAAGTTTTATTGCGGGAACAAAAAGGCGAAGGGATAACGCTTCTGACGTTAAACCGCCCGGAAGCCATGAACTGTTTCAACTTTGATTTGCTGGGCGCGCTGGGCGACGCAGTCCGGGAATCCAATTTTGACCTCGGTCTGCGGTGTCTGATCATCACGGGGGCGCCTGCCGATAACCCCAAAAAAGCCTCTTTCTCCACCGGCGCTGACCTCATTGAACGCCGGACGATGCCGCCGGATCAGGTCCGCCGCTTCATTTTTACGATCCGGAATCTCTTCACGTCCGTGGAGCAACTGCGCGTTCCGGTCATCGCGGCCATCAACGGCTTTGCCTTCGGCGGAGGGACGGAGCTGGCGCTCGCCTGCGATCTGCGCATCGCCGCAAGCAACGTGGTAATGGGGCTTACGGAAACCTCGCTCGCGATTATTCCGGGAGCGGGCGGAACGCAGCGGCTGCCGCGCATTGTCGGCCTGTCCAAAGCCAAGGAGCTGATCTACACCGCACGCCGCATCAACGCCCAGACCGCACTGGATATCGGGCTGGTCAACCGTGTCGTGGAGCCGGAAAAACTGATCGATGCCGCCTGCGAACTGGCCCGGGAAATCGCCGCGAACGGGCCGATTGCCGTCGCGCAGGCCAAATTCGCCATCAATTGCGGGATGGATGCGCCTCTTTCGGTCGCCTTGCCGCTGGAATCGAAAGCGTATGAAATCACCATCCCGACCAAGGACCGGTTGGAGGCACTGGCCGCATTTGCCGAAAAAAGGAAACCGGATTTCAAAGGTGAGTAAGCCGCAAAGAATCGACAAAAGGAGAATTGTGTATGACCGAGTATGATTATTGGAAAATTTTTCCCCGGATGCCGAAGAAAGTAACCATTGGAGACATCACCATTCGAGACGGTTTCCAGCATTGTGAAAAGTTCATCTCCACGCAGGCGAAAATATACTACGGACAGGAAATGATTCTTGCCGGCTGCCGGGAGCTGGAAGTCACCAACCTGGGAAACCCCCGGGCCATGCCTCAGTTTAAGGACGCGGACGAAGTCATGAAGGCCATGCGCAACGACGACTTCCGGAAACGATGCGGCAGAGCCGGGATCGATGTGGACAAAGACGTCACGCTCACCTGCGTGACCATCCGGGAAGCCGCCGTGGACCGGGCTATTGAAATGCGGAAAAACGGCTACGGACCCGACCGGATCCTGATGATGGTTTCGACCGACCCGGAACATCATTTCGCCAACTCCGGAACCACGCTGAGCCAGTACTGGCGGGAAGCGGAACGCTGCATTCAAAAGGCGCGCGACGCGGGCATCAAAATGTGCGGCACAGTCAGCACGATCTGGGGTTCTCCGATCAGCGGTGCCACCAAACTGGAAGACGCGGTGGAATTCACGAGGCGGTGGTTCCAGATCGGGGCGCATGACATCGAACATGCCGATCATGACGGCTCCGCCAACGCGGCCGATGCTTACCGGTACTTTTCCATGGTTTTAGACGCCCTGCCCAATCCGGAGGCGCATCTGTGCCACCTCCATGAAACCAAGCGGATCGCCTCTTCCACCATTCTCGCGGCCCTGCAGGCCGGCATCTGCCGCTTCGAGGCCACGCTGGGGGGCTTAGGCGGCCAGCCGGCCAATTTCATGGATGACTGCCCGATCAAGGGCACCGGGGAATATTACTACGATCCGCATTATGTCGGTTTGATCTGTATGGAGGATCTGGTCGTGCAGATCGACGAACTGGGCATCCGGCACGGATACGACGTCGACCGCATCCTGCTGCTGGGCAGGAAAATGGAAAAGACCATCGGCGCCAGACTGCGCTCCGAGGCCATCATCAACGGCCGCACCGTCAAGGAAGGACACATGGAGCACGCGCGCCCCGGCTTAAAGAAGCTGATTGAAAAAGAAAAGGAAAAACCGGGCCAGCAGTTTCCGGCGGAATGGAGCGCGGAAGCGATCCTTCCCGAAAAGTGGGGACCGGCGGATCCCATCTGGCAAAAGTAAGCCCCTCACCAGAATAAGGAGGCTCACCCACAACCTTGCGACGAGCCTCCTTTTTTGTTAGCTTTCGCTGTCCATCAAAAATTGCATGGAAGCGCGCTATGAAAGAAGTAAAAATCATTGAAGTCGCCCCGCGCGACGGCCTCCAGAACCTTCAGGCATTTGTCCCGACGGACAAAAAAATCGCTCTGATCAAGAAGCTGGCCCATGCAGGCGCGCCGGAAATCCAGATCGGTTCTTTTGTCGCGCCGCAGGCGATTTCGCAGTTTAGGGATGTTCGGGAGGTAGCCCGGTCCGTTCACCGTTTGCGGGGCGTTGTGCCGTCGGCGCTGGTCCCCAACCGGCGCGGCGCGGAGGCGGCCCTGGCCTGCGGCATTTCCAGGCTGATTTTCTTCTTTTCCGTGAGTTCAAAACATAACTACGCCAACGTAAAACAATCACCGCCGGATTCTCTGAAGGAGCTGCGGCTCATCTGCCGGTCGCTTCCAGCAGATGCGGCGGAATCCCTCCGGGTGGATCTGGCCACGGCCTTCGGCTGTCCGTTTTCCGGCAACGTCACGACGGCCGCCGTTTTACGGGCCGTGGAAAAAGTCGCAACTCTGGGCGTCCGGAAAATCACGCTTTGCGATACCGTGGGATTCGGCAATCCCCGGACGGTGGAAGAAAAATTCAGCGAGTGCTTCCGGTTGTTCCCCGAAATCCAATTCGGTGCCCACTTTCACAACACGCGGGGTCTGGCGCCGGCCAATGCCCTGCGCGCCTATGATATCGGAGTGCGATCCTTCGATTCGTCCGCCGGGGGGCTGGGAGGATGCCCCTACGCACCCGGGTCTTCCGGCAATATCGCCACGGAAGATATGGTATTCATGTTTGAATCTATGGGCATAAAAACAGGAATGGATCTGAAAAAACTACTGAAAGTCTGCGACTGGCTGCAAAAAATCCTGCCGCAGGCGAAACTTTCCGGCGCCCTTTTCGCTGCCGGTCTGCCGGACAGAATCAGGTGAAAGAGCCGCGCCCGACAATCATCGCTAAAAAGAAAATGCTCTTTTGAACACATATCATTTCAGCGACCGGCGGGAAGCCGGCACAAAATCGCAAGGAGGATATACAAAATGTATGACGGGTATTTTACAGAAGAACATAACATCTTCCGGGCAACCGTCAGGAAGTTCGTCGAAAAAGAAATCAAGCCGCATATCGAACACTGGGATGAAGAAGGCGAGTTTCCGATTGAGCTGTACAAGAAATTCGCGGACCAGGGGTTGATGGGCCTGACTTACCCCGTGGAATACGGCGGGACACCCTGCGATATTTTCATGTATGTCATTTACACCGAGGAGATGGTTCGGGGAACTGGCTCCGTTGGTCTCGTTTCCGGCTTGGGCAGCAACGCCATCGCCATGCCACCGGTTTTAAAACTGGGGACGGAAGAGCAGAAGCAGAAGTTTCTGGTTCCCGTCCTGGCGGGTGAGAAAATCGCCGCTCTGGGCATTACGGAACCCAACGCGGGATCTGATGTTGCAAACATCAAGACACGGGCTGTTCGTGATGGAGATCATTACATTGTCAACGGTTCAAAAACTTTCATTACAAGCGGCTGCCGGGCAAACTTCATTACAACAGCCGTGCGCACGGGAGAACCCGGCTACAAAGGCATCAGTCTCCTCATGATCGACTCTTCGACGCCGGGTTTTTCCGTGTCGAAGAAGATCAAAAAAATGGGCTGGTGGTGTTCCGACACGGCGGAGTTGAGTTTTGTAGATTACCGTGTCCCCGCGGAAAACATCATTGGAGGCGAAGGGATGGGCTTCGCCGGAATCATGGTGAACTTCCAGAGAGAGCGCCTGGCCCTTGCCGTCATGGCAGCCTCAACGGCGGAATTGGCCCTCAATGAATCCATCAAGTATGCAAAGGAACGGGAAGCCTTCGGCAAACCCATCTCCGGCTTCCAGGTAACAAGACACAAACTCGTTGACATGGCAACAAAGGTGAGAGTGGCCAAGGAGTTTAACTACCGTGTTGCCGCAAAGATGGAATCAGACCAAGACGTGACGCTTGATGTGTCCATGGCCAAGAATTTCGCCTGTGAGGTCTGCGATAAAGTCGTCTATGACGCCGTCCAGATCCACGGGGGTTACGGTTACGCCAGGGAATACGCTGTAGAACGGCTTTATCGCGACGCCCGCATTCTGAGCATTGGCGGCGGCACCACGGAAATCATGAAAGAAATCATCAGCAAGCTACTCGGATTGTAACGGATGAACGTCCTGGTTGTTTCCGATATTCAAAAGGAATCCCTTTGGGATGCGCTATCCCAAAGGGATTCCTTTGTTCTTTCAGCCTTCGGTCTCGCGCCCCCTGACCAAGGGGTCAGCCTTTTTTAATTATATCCTTCTTCATACGCCAGCATGTCCAGATGCAGCGTGGCGATATCTTCCACATCCAGATTCACGCCCTCGGACGACTTCGGCAGCTCGATAATTTTAATGTAACGGCGGCACTTGTTGCAGACATCCACCCGGTGGCTTTCCTCGCCCTCCACGGCAAAATACGCCAGCGAATGCTGCTCTTCATTCCCGCAAAAGGGGCATTTGATCCGGCGGAAGTGCCATTTATGACCGCACTGGTGGCAAAAAAGGTACCGCCGACCGTCTTCGCTTTCCCGGATTTCGCCGATTTTCGGCTCCTTGCCGCAAATCGGACAATAGCCTTCCGCCCAGCCCGACTTTTCAATCAGAGCGCCATATTTTTCGGCGATCACTTCCAGTTCCGGACGGAGACTTTCTTCAATGAACAAATCGATCAGGTCAATCTGTTCATCATGCTCGCCCGATGCCCTGGCTTCCCGATCCCTGTTGTCTTCGTCTTCGGGGGCGGGATTAAAAGATTCCCGGATGATCGCCTCCCAGTCGAAGCGCTCATTTTTAATCACATCCAGAAACCGGTGCGCATCGGCAGGCATTCTCTTTTGGGCAATGGAAATCAGCGAGTAAAAATATTCCTTCGGGCGGGTCAAATCATACTTGTTCCCCGCAAGATCAATCAGCGGAAGGCCGCCCGTCATTTTTCCGGGGATCAACTTGTCGTTCACTGAAAAAATAGGCTTCTCCATATCCTGGCGGTATTCTTCCCGCAGAATCAGGATATCCGCAAGAATATCAAGAAGGTCCGTGTAGTGCGGATTGGTGGTTTTGTATTGTTCAATCGTTTGTAAAGATTCGCGCAAGGTTGAACCCATAACAGTCCTCCATATTCATCTTGTTCCAGCTTAATCATTTCCGGCGGCGTTTCAACCAAAACGACAGCAGTGCTTTTATGCAAAAGCGGCCTCACCTTATCCGCTTTATACGGCATCTTCAAGCAATATTTATACGCCTGTGGATTTGTCAAATATCAAAAGAAAATAAAGGTGATGATGATGAACAAAACCACCAGAATCGGGATGGAATATTTGAACATGTACCCGAAAAAGCTGGGCATTCTGACGCCTGCTTCTTCCGCGATAGATTTTACCATGAAGTTGGGGGCATTGCCGATATAAGTGTTGGCGCCCATGAAAACCGCTCCGGCGGAGATGGCGGCCAAATAGGGGATTTTTTCAACGATCAGTCCGGCAACCGCCTGAGACTCCGGCAGGCCCGGATAGAACTTACCCAGCGCGCTGTTAAAAAAGGTCAGATAAGTCGGGGCGTTATCCAGAAAACTGGACAACAGGCCCGTCGCCCAGAAATAGTCGGCCGGCGTGTTGACCGACCGGATCAGCCAGGCCAGCGCTCCCTGCTCACCGGCTTTCAGAATCGCCAGCGCCGGGATGATCGTGACGAAGATGCCGGCAAAGAGATAAGCAACTTCCAGGATGGGCGCCCAACTGAATTCATTTTCTTTGCGCAGATCCTTCCCGGTAAGCCAAAGTGACAATATTCCCATGGCAATCAGGATTACGTCCTTGATCAAATTTTCTACTGTCTGGTGAATGCCGAAGATGCTGATCTCGCCCAGCTTGACGGACCCGCTGAACAGAACCGCCCCGATCACACCGGCAAGAAAAATGAAATTGCGCTTACCTTTGATGCCGAGCGGCTCCGGTGTACCTTCCGGTGCGGCGGTCTTGCTTTCTTTCCTGAAATAATAAGAATCCAGAAGAAAATACAAAACCAGAAGAATAACGCTGGTAAACGCAGTTTCCGGCAGGATGTTCAGCGTCCAGAAGAACGGAACGCCGTGCAGGAACCCCAAAAACAGGGGTGGATCCCCCAGCGGCGTCAGCGAGCCGCCGATATTGCTGACCAGGAAGATGAAAAATACAATCGTGTGAACTTTATACACCCGCCAGGCGTTCGATCTCAGAATGGGCCGGATCAGCAACATGGATGCGCCGGTTGTGCCGATGACCGACGCCAGAACCGTTCCGATCAGCAGAATCACGGCATTGACGGCGGGGGTTCCTTTCAGCGTGCCTTTGACATAAATGCCGCCGGAAACCGTGAACAGGGCCCACAGAAGAATGATGAAGGGAATGTAATCGACAACGATGATGTGCCCGATTTCATACAGAGCGGTTTCGCGAAAAAAATAAATGAACGGCGCGGCGAAAAAGATTGCCCAGAAAGCGGAAACCTTGGGAAAATGGCGATGCCAGAAACGGGGTAAAATGAGAGGAACAAGCGCAATCGAAAGCAGGATGCCCGCAAAAGGCAGCATGGACCACAAAGGCAGAACGGCGCCGATATCGGCGGCGGGCCCGGCGGCAAAACACCGATCCGGGGAAAAAATCAGCGCCGCGCAAACTGCAAGCAGAATCCATCCGTTAGGTTTCAAATTGTCCGCGCACCCTCTTTAAGAATTTTGGACATAAATCGTCTGCGTCGGATGGGCAAATTTGATGCCCTCCTCGGCAAAGCGCCGGAAAATTTCCAGATTGATCTGCTCCTGAATGTCCATATAGATGCCGAAATCCGGTTTGGCTACAAAATACACTACTTCAAAATTCAGGGCGGAATTTCCGTATTCCTTGAAATGAACGCGGTCCAGACGCGCGTTCATTGTTTTACTGACAATGTCGCCGACCATTTTTTTGATGAGCGTCAGCTTTTCCAGCGGCGTGGAATAGACTACGCCGAATCCGAAAACAATGCGCCGCTCCTGCATACGCTTGTAATTGCGGACGCGGCTTTTCAGTAAATCGTTGTTGGAGAAGACCAGTTGTTCTCCGCTCAGGCTTCGGATGCGCGTTGTCTTCAGACCGATATGCTCGACGGTGCCGGACAGGGAATCCACGACAATAAAATCGCCGATGACAAAAGGCTTGTCCAGAACAATGGACAGAGAAGCCAGCAAATCGCCCAGAATGTTCTGAACCGCCAGCGCCACGGCGATGCCGCCGATGCCGAGGCCCGCCACCAGACCGGTGATATTGACGCCCAGATTGTCCAGGATCAACAACAGGGCAATGACCCATAAAATCATCCGGACGATGAAACCCAGCAGGCCCAGGGTTGTGGCGCTCCCCGCATCCTGGTCTCTCCTTTTTTCGATCGCCCGGTTCAGGGCAAAGGAAACGCCGGCGCTCGCCCACAGCCCAAACTGGATGATCAGAATCAGGCCGACAATTTTTTGCCACACCGCCTCGACAGACGGTTTGATGGTGATCACCTGGGACGCCGCATACGCGGAAGCCACCAGCAGGATCAGAAACTTGGTCTGCCTGAGCATGCCGACCAGAAGGTCGTCAATCCGGTTGTCCGAGGCCGCCGCAAGTTTGGAGAGCCTGGCGATGGCGATGCGCTGCAGAATTTTCAGCGCGACAAAGACGCCCGCCAGAACGCAGACACCGATGATCCAGTTCTGCAGCGTATTGCCCAGATAGACTTTTTCCAAAAGCCCCATCCACTCCATCAATTTCATCGCGCCTCCTTTCCCGTCCGGAGCGTCTCTATTCCCGAATGCGCTTTTTCAGCTCCCGAATCAGGTGGTTGAGCCAATTCCCTGCGTCGGCCACGACAGCGACGTCGGCCGTCTTCATCATGGTCGCATGGGGATTTTTGTTGATCGCCACGATAAAATCCGCTTCCCCCAGGCCGGCTGTATGCTGAATCGCGCCGCTGATGCCGAAAGAAAAGAGAATTTTGGGCTTGATGTGTTTGCCCGCCTGGCCGACCAGGACGTCATGTCCGGCCCATCCGGAAAACACCACGGGGCGGGTCGCGCCGACGTCGCCGCCCAGCAGCCGGGCCAGCTCGTCGAGTTTTTTGAAATTTTTCTTGTTGCCCATGCCGCGTCCGCCGCAAACCATCACGGTCGCGTTTTCGATCGTATGTTCTTTTTGCGCGGCGCGTTCATATTCCACCAGGCGCACGCGGGGCTCGGGCAGATTGGCGGGCAGAGGCAGGCGCTCGACCACGGCGGTTCTCGCGTTATCGTGCGGAATTTCCCGGAAAGTCCCGGGCCGTACCGTGGCCATCTGCGGCCGGTGCCGCTCCGTAACAATTTCCGCCAGCATGTTCCCGCCGAACGACGGCGCCGTCTGCACCAGCAAACCGTCCGGGGTGATGTCCAGGGCGACGCAATCCGCTGAAAGACCGGTTTTCAGCCGTTTGGCCAGGCGCGGCGCGAATTCCCGGCCGAAATCCGTAGCGCCGATCAGAATAACGTCCGGGTCCCTTTCCCGGACCAGCGTTTCCATCAGCGCCAGATAATGCTCTGTGCTGTAACTGGTGAGCGACGGATGGTCGATGGCCAGAATCCGGTCCGCGCCGTGCGACGTGTATTCCCAAATCCACTCTTCCAGATCGTGGCCGACGACCACCGCGCAGACTTCCGCGGAAATCTCGCGCGCCAGATCCATCGCCCGCGCAATCAATTGCAGCGTCACACGGTTCTGATAGTAGTTGCGGTAATCGCCGAACACCCAGATGCTTTTCTGTTTTTTCATGGCTGCACGCTTCAGGTCTGTGCCTGCTTTTTCGACTCGATGGATTTTCCGATCACCGCGCTGATTTTGCGCTGATATTTGTCAAGAAATTCGGCCGCCGTGTTGGCCGCCGCTCCGGTGATCACGACGTTCTGCTTCTGTGCATCGCGGACAAAAACCCTGCGCACCCGGGTGCGCGATCCGCACGCTTCCATCTGTGCGGCCGAAATGCCGAGGTCCTCCGCGTTCAGGACGGAAATCTCCGTTTCGGCAAAAGCATCGTTTAAGCCGGCAAAGGACGCATAGCGCGGCTCGTAGCGTTCCATGGAAACCGTGATCAGAGCCGGACATTCCATTTCCAGCGTTTCACGGAAATTATCCACCAGACGGCGCACCCGCAGCGTTCGCCCGGAAAACTCCAGATGCTCGGCATAGGCCGCCGAGGGGACCTGCAACTCTTCCGCCAATTGCGGGCCCACCTGCGCCGTTTCGCTGTCGGACGTGTAGGCGCCGCACAAAACCAGATCGCAACCGGGAATTTCCTTGCGGATCGCCCGGGCCAGCACATCCGAAGTGGCGTACGTGTCGGAACCGGCCAGCGCGGCATCGCAGATCAAAACAGCACGGTCGGCGCCCATGGCCAGCGCTTCGCGCAGCACCTCTTCGGACGCCGGCGGTCCCATCGTGATCGCCGTGATGGACGCGCCGTATTTCTCCCGAATCTGCAGCGCCGCTTCCAGCGCGTGTTTGCAGGCGGGATTCATCATGCCCGCTGCCAGGCCGCGCCTCAACGTGCCGGTTTTTTCATCCCAGGGCAGTTCGGTGACCATCGGCACCTGTTTCAGACATACAACAACTTTCAGCATCGTTTCTCACAAAATAGGCTGGGACAGAATCGCGCGGGCGATGACCATCCGCTGGATTTCGCTGGTGCCCTCGTAAATCTCCGTCACCCTCGCATCCCGAAAATACCGCTCCACGTCATATTCCTTGCTGTAACCGTAGCCGCCGTGAATCTGAACGGCCAGTGACGAAACCCGGGAAGCGACGCTGCTGCAGTACAGCTTTGCCATGGACGCTTCACAGCCGAAAGGCATTCCCGCGTCCTTGAGATCGCAGGCGCGGTAAAGCAGAAGACGCGCGGCCATAATTTCCGTGGCCATGTCGGCAATATAATTTTGAACGGTCTGCAAAGAAGCAATCGGCTTTTTGAACTGCTGCCGCTCCCGGGCGTATTTCACCGCCGTTTCCATCGCGCCCTGCGCAATCCCCAGGGCCTGGGCGGCCACGCCGAGCCTGCCGTTGTCCAGCGTGGCCAGACCGATCTTCATGCCGTCCCCGAGTTTTCCCAGCAGATTTTCTTCCGGAACGGGGCAGTCTTCAAAAAACAGGGAGGAAACCGGGTTGGCGCGCATGCCGCAGAGATCTTCGCGCTCTCCCCGCAAAAACCCGGAGAATTTGCTTTCGACAATAAACACGCTGCTTTGCAACTTGTGCTCCGGCGATGAGGTAAGAGCGAAAATCAGCGCCACGTCGCAGATGCCGCCGTTGGTCACAAAGATTTTCGTGCCGTTCAAAATGTAGTTCGCCCCCTGTTTGACGGCGGTGGTCTCTACGCTGCCCGCGTCGGAGCCGGCGTTGGCCTCCGTCAGACTGAACGCGCCGATGGCGCTTCCCGAAGCGAGCCCCGGCAGATAGCTCTCCTGCTGGCGGGCGGTGGCAAAACGCAGCAAAGGGTAAATCGCCACGCCGTTGTGGACGGTCACGCACAGCCCCACCGCCGCGCAGACACGCGAGAGTTCTTCCACCACAATGGCGGCGCTGACCGAATCCAGATCCGCGCCGCCGTATGCTTTCAGCGTCTGAAGGCCGAAGTAATGAAGTTGCCTCATCTTCTCGATGACATCGCGGGGAAAAATCCTCTGCTGGTCAATTTCGGCGGCAATGGGCGCCAGTTCCGCTTCGGCGAAATCGCGCGTCGAGGCGCGGATCAGCTTATGCTTCATGGAAGGGTTATATTGCAAAATTTTTCTCCAGAGATGTCCCGGAATTTACGGAAGCTTTTTTATAAGGTAATATTGTGGATGTCAAGTTGAATACTGCCTCCCTTTTCGGGCCCCCAAAAAATGACTGACATCCGGATGATCGGCAACTCATGCCTGTTCTCCGTTACAGGCATGAGTTGCAGGGTTGGACCATTTCCGGCGCGGCTGACCTTGCGAACGGCGCCTGGAGGCGGCCCTTTGATTTCTAATGGAAGATTTTTATGATGCATGATAGAAACCTGTTAGCATCAAATAGAAAAGTCCTATTTTGTAGCACATGACATGTCCGCTTTTACGATACATAAGGAAAGGGGCTCATTCCTTCGGAATCAGGTGGCGAAATCAGCGGATTATGCAATCAATTTTGTCAAAGAACAATCTGTGGTGCCAAGAACTTTTTCAGAGCACCCATCTATCTCTAAAATAGTGGAACTATTTTTGGGCAACTGTTAAAAATGTTAAAAATCAGTCTTGCACGGCTTTCGTGACAAACGATGCGGGGGTAGTCCATGAAATATTGGTAGTGTCAACAATTTTTCGCACTTTTAGTTTAGCAACCCATCAATCCTGTAATCGGTAAGCCAAGCGTTCGGGGAGTCCTTAAAACTCCCGGAGCGCTTGGCGCTTATGCCATAAGGTTTTCTGTCAATCTGTCCATATTCAAATATCGCCGTGTGCTCCACCTGGTGGCTGAAACATGCCGGAGTCTGGCGGCAACCAGCATCAAGGCGGATTGCCCGTCCGGAAAGGCTCCAACAACCCTCGTTCTGCGCCTGATTTCCCGCATCAGTCGCTCCAGCGGATTATTCGTCCGCAACGATCGCCAATGCTGACTAGGGAAGGCATAATAACTCAGTGTCTCCTTGGAGCCTTCTTCCACGATCTTGGCGGCATTGGCCAGCTTCATGGCTCTGAGTTTCTTCGTTACGGCAACTATCTTTTCTTCGGCGGCGGATTGATCCTCCTGGGCATGAATCGCCTTAAGCATGGCCGCAACTGCTTTCATTCTGCCTTTCGGAACAGCGGTAAAAACGTTTCGGTAAAAGTGGACAACACATCGCTGCCATTTCGCCTGTGGATAAAAATCGGCCAGGGACTCCACCAGCCCTAAGCATTTGTCACTGACAAAGAGCCTCACGCCTTTAAGGCCGCGAGTTTTCAAGTGACGCAAAAACCTTGTCCAACTCCCTTTGTCTTCCTTGGCGCCTTCCTGGACGCCCAGAACATGGCGATACCCGTCCTGGTCCACGCCAATGGCTACGAGAACGCTGACATTCTTCACTTCACCGGCCCAACATCGTTTCAGCCAGATCCCGTCCAAAAAGACGTATGTGTATGTTCCTTCAATCGAGGCATTCAGCCATTGCTCTATCCGAGCATAAACCTTCTTGTTGAGGTTGGAAACGGTCCCTGGACTGACACGTGTCCCCCACAGTGCCTCGGTAATGTCTTCTACACATCGTACCGAAACACCTGCCAGGTACATCTCGATCAAGGCTTCTTCTACCGAACTCTCCCGCCGCTTGTACCGCTCTATGATGGCCGTCTCAAAGGTCAGTGTACGTAATTTGGGTACCTGTAATTGAACCGGCCCGGCTTTGGTCGCCAGATTCCGCTTATAGTAGCCTGCACGGGTATCTTGACGCTTTTGTGTCCGTTCGTAACGGCTTGCCTGGCACAGCCGATCCGCCTCCGCGTCCAGTAAGGCGTTGAGTGTCTCCTCCACGGTCCCCCGAACTACTTTATCCAGATGACGGGTTAACTGATCCTGCTCAATCCGAATAATCTGACCTGATTTTACTCCTTTGTTTTCCTCTAACGATTTGCTAGTGTCCATGGGTAGCCCTCCTGATGGTATTGTTTTTGTCTTTGAACAACAAATACTTTACCAGATTGAGGGCTGCTTCTCAAAAAATGTGCGAAAAATATTGTACGTTATCCGCAATTGGCCGAATATTTTTATCTTTCGTTGTGCCCGAAACGGGTATGATGGTTAGTGTATGGATAGAAGAAAATATCGTGCAAATGGCAATAAATACCCAAATACTGCGGGATCTATAATTGCTCCCCACAGCATTTGGCATACCGAGAACTGGATTATTTACGACTTACATACACAGCGTCTAACGCTTCTTCGAAGATGGACATCATCTTTTCTACTTGACGATCAGTAATAACTAATGGCGGCAGAAATCTTATAACATTACCGAAGATACCGGCTCCGAGAACAATAAGTCCACGTTTAAAACATTCCTGAATGATTAGAGGTGTCTCATCATTGGCTGGTTTCTTGGTTTTGCGATTTTTTACGAACTCTACTCCAACCATAGCGCCAAGAGATCTCACGTCGCCAATGGACGGATATTTATCCTGGAATGCATTCAGTCTCTTTGTCATGAATACACCGATTTGATTCGCTCTTTCGCTCAGATTGTTCGCTTCTATATAGCTCGTGGCAGCAATGCCCGCCACACATGCTATAGGATTACCACCATATGTCCCCCCAATTCTTCCCTTGGGGGGTGCATCCATAATTTCAGCCTTTCCTACAACAGCGCTGAGCGGTACTCCACCAGCAATTGACTTTGCAAGAGCCATTAGATCGGGGGCGACATCAAAGTTCTCAACAGCAAACATTTTTCCCGTTCTTCCGAAACCTGTTTGTACTTCGTCGGCGATGAAGACAATGTCGTTTTTTTTACAGATATTTGCTAAACCAGATAAATATTCCTTCGGCGGGACGATGAATCCTCCTTCACCCTGAACCGGCTCAATTACCATTGCTGCAATATTTGAGGGATCTGCTTCAGCAATAAAAAAACTCTCGAAATGTTCAAGACATCTCATGCTACATCCGGGATAGGTCGCACCAAACCTGCACCGATAGCAGTAAGCCGATGGAACTTTATAAACTTCAGGGGCAAAGGGACCAAATCCATACTTATAAGGCTTTACTTTACTTGTCAACGTCATTGTGAGAAGGGTACGGCCATGATAACCACACTCGAAAGAAATAACACCCGGCTTTTTTGTATAGGCCTTGGCGATCTTAACGGCGTTCTCAACTGCTTCTGCGCCACTATTGACAAACATCGCCTTTTTCAGGAAATCACCAGGGGTCATTTTAACTATTTTCTCTGCCAGTAATATGTAAGGTTCATACATGCTTACCATGAAACAACTGTGAATTAGCTTTTCTGCTTGTTTTTTTATACCCTCAACAACACTCGACTCGCAGTGACCAACATTGACAACACCTATTCCACTAGAACAATCAATATAAACGTTATTGTCGATATCCATGACAACAGCGCCTTTTGCGTTCTCTATAAAAATAGGGGCGTGATTAGAAACACCCTGTGCAACATATTGAGCCCTCTTTTCGAAAAGCGTTTTTGTTTTGTCCCCTGGCCCTTTGCCGACGCTGGGCATTTCATCACCTTTTAACATTATACATTCTCCTCTCTCATTATTGTTTGGTTTATCGCCTGCTGAATGTTCGGTACTGGTATCACAGTGCTTTCCGGTAGATAGCTTCAATATCAGCCGCCGTAAGGTTTCGAGGATTAGGAATAAAAAACCTCGACTGTTTCAATCCCCCTTGAACCAATTTTGGTACATCTTTTTCTTCTATTCCGTAATCGGAGAGTTTACTGGAGATATTGGTAGCCAAAAGCAATTTTTTCACAGCAGCAACTGATTTTTCAGCGGCTTCGTACATACTTAACCCATCGATATTTTCTCCCATGGCCGCAGCAACTTCTGCATATTTCTCGCGGCGGGCCATGAGATTGAACTCCATTATGTGAACAAGCATTATTGCATTCGATTCCCCATGGGGCATGTGGTATTCAGTTCCCAAGGGATATGCAAGACCATGACAGGCTCCGAGCCCGCCACTGGTAAATGCCATGCCAGCAAGATTTGCCGCCAGTAACATATTATACCGGCTTCTTAGGTCGTCTCCTTTTCCATAGGCCACTGGAAGATTTGTTGCGATTAGGCGCACCGCCTCATAGGCCATGATTCTTGTATAAGGAGTTGCATTAACTGACACGTATGATTCAATGGAGTGGACAAGAGCATCAAAGCCTGTAGCTGCTGTAATGGCAGGAGGCATGGAGATCGTGACACATGGGTCTAGAATCGCCACATCCGGAAGGAGAAGATTGCTGTAAAGAGATTTCTTAGTATTTTCTCCTTCATCGGTAATCACACAAACCCATGTTGCCTCGCTGCCTGTGCCGGCCGTGGTTGGAATAAGAATCTTGGGGAGTCCTCTTTTGGGAATCATATTCATTCCAACGTAGTCAACAGCTTTACCACTGTTTGTCGCCATGACAGCTACTCCCTTTGCAACATCAAGAGAACTGCCGCCGCCAAAGCCGACAATGACATCGAATTTTCTATGCCTGGCCACCTCTGCCGCCTCATCCACTATCCGTGCAGGCGGCTCGGCTTGAACTCTGTCGTATATCTCAAAATCAATTTTTTCAGATTTGAGGACATTTTCTAATAACGAAATAAGACCTGCAGCCATGACTCCAGGATCCGTTACGATGAGTGCACGACTCCCTCCTAAGATTTTTATTTCTCGCCCTGTTTCATCAACACTCTTTTTCCCGAGAACTGTTTTATTTGGGGCTAACAATGTTGCGGCATTTTCCAATTCATAATAAACATTCTTAATCATGATACCACCTCAATTTTGTTTGAATACAAAAAGCATTTAACATGCCAAACGTAAAAAGAGACTCAATACCTCTTTTTTGCAAACATATTTCTGTTTTTAAATTTGAAGAGAGTAATTCATTGATGAATTGTTGGTTTGAAATCATTCATCTATGAATTAGAAAGATATTTTTTTATTTTCCGATGAGCAGTAGGTTGGCTGATTCCTAGTGCCTCAGCAACCTTATAAGAGCTTTTATATTTAAAGTAAGCCGATTCAATAAGCTCACGTTCCAATTTTTCAAAAGATTTTCTCGCTGAGAGATATTCAGGGTCTGAACTGGGGATGGCTTTTGCTTCGTCTTTAATATAGGGCATCACCTCTAAGGGCATATCCTGCAAAGCGAGTTGATCTTCCTCGCTCAACAAACACAACCGTTCGATAAGACTCTTTAGTTCGCGAATGTTTCCCGGCCAAGGATATTTGTAAAATGCTTCCATGACATTCTCGGGTAGTCTTTTATGAAGCTGATACTTGATATTGCATTGTTCCAAAAAGTGATGCGATAAATACGCAATATCTTCTTTTCGTTCACGCAATGGCGGAATATTAATAGAGATGCCATTAAGCCTGAAATATAGATCTTCTCGAAACTGCTTATCTTTGACTTTTTTTACAAGTTCTTGATTGGTTGCCGTGATAATTCTAACATCTGTAGATATTTCGAGAACACTGCCGACCTTTCTAAACTTTTTATCTTGGATAACCTGCAGAAGTTTTAACTGCAATTGTTTAGATAAATCACCAATTTCATCTAAAAAGATTGTGCCACCACAAGCAGATTCGAATAAACCGTTTTTGCCTTGATTCATAGCTCCCGTAAAAGCCCCCTTAACATAGCCAAAGAGCTCTGATTCCAGAAGCGTTTCCGGAATTGCGCTGCAATTGATGACTTGGAAAGGGCCTTTTCGACGTGCGCTAATATTGTGGATCACATTAGCAATCATAGTCTTACCAACTCCCGATTCACCGAGCAATATGATGCTGATATCGCTTAAGGCTATTTTTTTAATAATATTATGGATGTTTTCCATTTTTTTACAGGCATAAAAAAATGCTTCATCTGTATTGCTTGTAGTAAGCTTGTGGACCTCCTTGCTAAAGAGTTCTATTAGTTTATCTTTTTTCCTCAGCTCTTTTCGCAACACAAAGAGCTCGCTTATATCTCTTGAATTACAAACAACCTTCGCTAATTCGTTTGCATCATTCATGATCGGGATTGCAGTTACGAGTATTTCGCGCCCCGTTCTTGTTGTTTGTATTATGGTCTTGGGCGTCTTGATTCTCAAAACGATATTACTGACAGAAGGAAAAAAGATACCCTTCTTTTCCAATTGTTTAACATTGTGTCCGATCAGTTCGTAACTCTCCATATTGTAAAATCTTTCACAGGCTTTATTGACGAAAATAATTTTTCCAGTATGGTCAATCACCATAATCTCATCGTGTACGGAATTGATGATGGCCTCATATTCTTCTTTAGATATACTAATATTAGAAGATTCATCATAATGAATATCTTTTTTGGGGGATAGCCACTTTTTTCTTTTGACTGTATTTAACATGACCGGTGCCTCTTCTAAAGCTTTACGATAATGGTTTCAATATACAGAATAAAGAAAAATAATTCAATAATGAATCAATGAAGTCACCAATCAACCTTAGTTCTCCCTATTTTAACATTAATAATGTACTTTTATCAACGTATTAAGATTATTGTTTACGTCGTGGCATGAAAGTTGATTCTTTATGTTTTTACGATAACATTAGTAAAATAAGAGGTATAAATTATGATGCCCTCGTAAAAAGTCAATTTCGGGACCTTTTTGTTTTACCGGCGCAGGTCGATATCCAGTAATTATAATGAGTTATGGACCCCGGCCTTCGCCGGGGTGACGGCTTGAATTACTTTTTACGAGTTCACCAAATTATGATAATAAAAACGCTCAATCAATACGAAGAGAGTCTGTGGATGATGAATCGTAATAGGTATGGGCAATGTCCAGGATGGCAGTCGTGAGGCTCTGTCAATTAAAAAATTATCTCTTCGCAAGAGCTGCTTAGGACACAAGAAAAGATTGCCAAAATGATCGTCGGAATCAAAGAATGACGATTCGATCTATAGAATATCGGTGCATTCAACATGAAAAAATCAGAGATTGCTTGATGAGAATCGAAAAAATGAGACAACCAATGGATACATGGGAAAAACAATATAAGAATAAAATTTTTACAGCTAAACAAGCGTTGAAAAGTATCAAAGATGGAGATCGAGTAGTAGTGGGTCACACATGTAAGTGCATTAAGGAACGGGCAAGGGCATTAATAGGTATCAGTCATCCCGATTTTCGAGCTTTGCTTGAAAGTTCATATCATGTAAATGATTTAAAAATATTTTATGAAACGTAAAGTTGAAAAGGCAAGACAGTTACATTCCAGTCAGAAGGTATTATAAAACGTAAATGCTTATATAAAGAAGGTTGTTATGAAAATCAGGACTCGCTTTGCACCAAGCCCAACAGGTTATATGCATGTTGGCAATCTAAGGACGGCTTTATATGCTTATATGTGGGCGAAAAAAAACAATGGAACTTTTATACTTAGAATTGAGGATACGGATCAGGAGCGTTTTATAGAAGGTGCCGTTGAACTTATTTATCATACTATTGAGGAAGTAGGACTCGTCTATGATGAGGGACCGGATAAAGATGGCGGTTTTGGTCCGTATATTCAAAGTGAGCGATTACCGATTTACAAAAAATATGCAGAAGAACTTATTGCAAAAGGGGCCGCATACTACTGTTTTTGTGATAAAACACGACTTGATCAGTTACGTAAGCAAAACGAAGCCAGAAATCTTACTTTTAAATACGATGGCTATTGCAAGCACTTATCAGAGGTAGAAATTCAACAAAAATTGGATTCAAAGGTCCCTTATGTAATAAGGCAGAATATCCCGAAGGCTGGATCTACGACTTTTGTTGACGAGGTGTTTGGAACCATAACATTTGAGAACGCAACCCTTGATGACCAGATTTTACTAAAATCTGATGGATTGCCAACATATAATTTTGCTAATGTTGTAGATGATCACCTCATGAAAATCACTCATGTTATCAGAGGAAATGAGTATTTAAGTTCAACACCGAAATACAATTTGTTGTATGAAGCTCTTGGGTGGGAAATACCTAAATATGTTCACTGTTCTCAAGTTATGCGCGATCAGCACCATAAGCTTTCCAAGCGGGATGGTGATGCATCATACACTGATTTTATCGACAAAGGATATCTTAAAGATGCGATTATCAATTATATCGCGCTGCTTGGCTGGAATCCGGGCACAAGTAAAGAAAAATTCACTCTCGAAGAGATGAGTCAGATTTTTGATATCCATCAAATCAATAAGTCTCCTGCAATTTTTGATATTAAAAAACTTACATGGCTCAATGGCGAATATATCCGGGATTTACCCTTCGAAGTATTTCACGAAAAAGCGCTACCCTGGATCATGAAGGTGGTAAAGCGACAGGATATCGATCTTGAAAAAATCAGCAAACTGTTACAAACTCATATCGAAAAATTCATTGATATTCTCGATCAGATTGACTTTATTGATGTACTGCCTACCTACATGCCGGATCTTTATGTCAGTAAAAAAATGAAAACCGATAAGAAGACTGCCCTACAAAGTTTGGAAATCATACTTCCATTAATTGAATCAATTGAGAAGTGGAATTTAGATACACTAAACGAAAAGATTTTTGAATTAATTAAGAATAATGGCGTTAAATCGGGATTAATTTTGTGGCCTCTGAGAATTGCCCTTTCCGGCAAACAGTTTACATTTTGTGGAGGTATTGCGCTTGCTGATATTCTCGGTAAAGATGAGACACTGAGCCGTGTCAAAATAGGTCTTGAGATGCTTAAGAAAAGTAATTTTGAGCCGCTATAATAATTTTTATAATGAAGGAGTCTTGTTTATGAAATGGCAAGAACTATACAAGAAAAAACTTACCAATGCAGAAGATGCAGTAAAACATGTCAAATCCGGCGACCGTGTGGTCGTGGGGCATGCCTGTGGATCTCCGGAAACACTGATTAAGGCAATGATTGCCAATAAGGAATCGTACCGGGATGTGGAAATCGTTCACATGGTGGCTATGGGGCCTTCTGAATATTGCCTTCCGGAAAACAAGCCCTATTTTGTTCACAACTCATTTTTTGCTGGAAATACGACTCGAAAGGCCATTCATGAGGGGCGGGCCGGATTCACGCCTTGTCATTTCAGTCAGATTCCCCGTTTATTCAAGCAGAAAATTCTGCCGGTCGATGTGGTCCTTTGCATGCTCTCCATGCCGGACGAGCATGGATTTTGTTCTTTCGGCATTTCCGTCGATTACACGAAGCCCGCCGCTGAAACAGCAAAACTGGTGATCGCTGAGGTTTCTCCTCACATGCCGAGGACCATGGGAAACTCTTTTATTCACGTTTCAAAAATTGACTGCATTGTGGAGTGTGATTCCCATCCCATCAAAATTCCCACTTCAAAGATAACATTAGAAGATGAAACTATCGGACAGTACTGCGCGGATTTGATCCATGACGGGGATTGCCTGCAGCTTGGTATCGGCGCTCTTCCGGATGCCGTTCTGGCCTGTCTGAAACACAAAAAGCACCTGGGAATACACACGGAGATGTTTTCGGACGGTGTCGTGGATCTGTTTAATGAATCGGTAATTGATTGCTCTGAAAAAAATTTTCATCCCGGAAAAATGGTGGCTACTTTTTTCATGGGCACAGAAAAGCTTTATCAATTTGTCCATAACAACCCGATCGTTGAAATGTTCAGCGTAGACTTTACCAATAATCCGTCGATCATTGGCCAAAATAATAACATGGTATCCATAAACTCCGCGCTGGAGGTTGATCTCATGGGACAGGTTGTTGCGGATACTATCGGCTTTGCGCAATACAGCGGGGCCGGCGGTCAGCCGGATTTTGTAAGAGGCACAGCGTGGTCGAACGGGGGAAGGTCCATTATTGCCTTGCATTCGACGGCGGTCAACGGAACCGTATCCAGAATTCGTACTCTCATTACACAAGGCGCTGCGGTAACAACCGATCGCACTGACGTGTACTATGTTGTTACGGAATACGGTGTGGCAAATCTAATGGGAAAAACCATCGAGGCAAGAGCAAAAGAACTTATTAATATTGCACATCCGGACTTCAGAGCGGATTTGAAAAGAGATTTCAATCTGATGTATCGTAAATAGAAAGATTTTTTGGAGGGAAAAAATGTCTCTTAAGACGCCCGAGCAGTATGAAGACAGTTTGAGAAAGATGAACTTTAAAATTTACCTCATGGGAGAGCTGGTGGAGAACTGGGTGGACCATCCCATCATTCGTCCGTCCATGAACTCCGTCA
>JAAZHX010000011.1 GCA_012510495.1 Smithella sp. | reverse complement strand
TTGCTCAACCCTGTCGCTTCCGCGACTGAGATCATACAGAATGTTGAGACCGCGGTAAAAGGACACTGTGCCGGACAGCCGCCCTATGATGATATAACGATGCTGGCGGTAAGACGAAAATTCTAATACAGGCCGTAACTTATGTGCGTCAATTTCAGGGAATTACGCTTGCATGCGCTAAAGAAACCTGAAAATTGTAAAATATACCTAAAAAGAAAATTGGTTTCTGTCAAGACGAATCTGTGTATGGACGGCCATCCTTTCGCAAGCCCAATTTTGGCCCTCCCGGGCTACAAGGAATAATCCCCCCCCGCTTAACGGGGACTGAGTTGGAGTATTCACATTCGGTTCCTGTTCAAAATACCACGAATACCACGAATACAAAGTTGGAGGTAGGTTCTTCATCACTCAAATTTCATTATTGATTATCCTTCAGATCCATCATGAGCATGCCCAAGGGATGGACTGTTTTTATCTCTTTTCCTGGAATTAAAAAAAGGGCTATATCCGGAACTCCCAATATGAAATTGGCTTGAATTCGTTGTATTTATTGTGTTTCTGCCCATATTTATACCATACGAAATTGTTCAGGAATTTGCGCAGGAATATCTACATCTCCAACAGTCAGAAAAATCATATCGGTAAACGACCCTAAATTAGCAAAACCACTTGCTCTATTCTTGACAATTTTAATGATTCGATTGATTCCTTCAGACATGGCATTAGTAAGTTTAGTTTTAATAAACGGCAATATATGAACTGCATGTCGACGAAGCATTAAAGCGAAATTTTTGATCGCTTGAAGCCTGCTTTTCAAAGCGGCAGTTATCCAACCATTAAAGAACGATTCTGCCGACTGCGTATATGCATATTCCCAAAAAGCTTCGAACTCATCTTTTAGAACCCATGCTCTGTGAATGCGGCGATTCGATGTCTTTAACTTATTCAAACGACGAGTATCTCCCTTGGTGCGATTCTTTGAATGTACAAAGAGAAGCCAACGAAGTCCCTTGAGAGCCTTTTTATCTTCACCCCGGGCTTTTCTCCACTCTTCTTTGCGCACCTCATCTACAGCCCCGTTGAGAGCTTTGACAATATGAAACCGGTCGATAACAAGAATCGCTTTGGGACACCAGTGCTCAATAGCGCCTATATAGGCCCTGCTCATATCGCAGGAAGCAAACCGAATCTTGTTTCTTTGTTCTTCGGTCAAGGAATCTCTGAAAAACATATCAGCAGCCTCGCGTCCTTTACCTTGTCCGACCCAGACTACACATTGTCGATCCATGTCATAAACAATCGTGGCGTATTTCTTGCCCTTGTGGTACGAGATCTCATCAATCCCTATTTTATCGATATCTGCAATGCAGTGCCCCGATCGAAGGCGCTCAATAGAACGGTGAAGAATATCAGAAAGCGTAGAAGGGCACATCCGAAGCAGCTTCGCTGCCGCTTTCTGGGTCATAATCTGACAAAACAGCAGAACCAGATATTCCAATCGGTAAGTGATACGCCCGTATGTATCCGCCCATGGTATGCGCTCTTGAACACGGCCGTGCGTTGGGCACTCTATCTCGCAAGGTGCATAAAAAAAACGCTACGCATCCCACACACAACCACATCATCCCATTGCCGGCATTGTGCCCGTGCTACTATCGTGCCACGACGTCCGCAATGGGGACACCGGCAACCGCTTTTATGTGGTTTCACCCCAAGTTCCAATAACCCGGAGTTTTCCTTTATAGCAAACCAGGTTACTCTAAATCCCTTCATTTTAAGAAGACGAGAAAGTAATTTATTACTGGTCATGGGCTCCTCCTTGCAGGAATTTGTTTGTGTTGACGATTATCAAACAAAAATACCTCTGTAGGGGCCTGTGACTCTATATATATGTCAAAGAACTCATCTAACTACACTGTTTGGGAAATCCGGATAGACCCATAATATTTAAAATGTAGCAATCCGGAGGTTGTGATGAGAATTCTGATCATTGCCTGCATGAGTATTTTAATAGTAAATCATGTTTCATCTGGCGTAAATCGAATAGTAGCAAAATCCGGTGCCGATTTTACAACGATCAATGCCGGGC
>JAAZHX010000300.1 GCA_012510495.1 Smithella sp. | reverse complement strand
CGAGGACGTCAAGGATTAATTTCAGCAAAATCTCCCCTAACCCCTCTTTAGAAAAGAGGGGGACTGGTGCGGCGGTTCTTTGGAAAAGAGGGGGCTGATGCGGTGGCAATCGGAAAGAATCTGGCAAGCCCCCCTTTTTTAAAGGGGGATTTAGGGGGATTTTTTGAGATACTGAAGAATTGATAAACTCGTAAAAAGTAACCCAAACCGTCACCCCGGCGAAGGCCGGGGTCCATAACCAACTGTAATTACTGGATACCGGCTCGTGTGCCCTCTGGGTATTCGCCGGTATGACAAAAAGAGTGTGAAATTGACTTTTTACGAGGACGTCAAGGATTGAGTTCGGTGTAAAACCTTATAACGTCAGTTACTTCCCAAAAAAAACTGCGGGGTAGTTTTTACCCCGCAGTTTTCCCCAATCAATATATCCTGTTACCTTTAGGGCAACGCGAAAGTCCCCGTCGCTACTCCGCCAGACACACTAGGAGTGATGCCTGTTGCCTCTATGGTTACAAAAGAACCTGTTGCAGAACACACGACCGTAAAATCACCCTCACCTACACCGCAATTAGTGCCCATGGCGGTTTCAAGATCACTGGCATCAGGTGGCGTAGAATTTGCGAGTAGCTGCTTGGCATATTGCATGCTCAATGCGGATTGTGCCGCAGCCACCGCGCCCATAGCTGCTTTATTTTTTGCTTCATCCTGAAGATCAATATATCTTGGCACAGCCACAGCCGCCAGAATGCCCAGAATAACCAGAACGGCGATGATTTCAATCAACGTAAAACCTTTGCTGCTTTTCAATGTTTTCATTACTTTTCCTCCTTGTTCTATAGTTGTTTTCTAATCTTCCTCTTTTTAGTATCGCGATCTTGTTTCCTTCATTAAGCACTTACTATGCCAGATATACAACTTTAAAAAGTTCCGGTCAAGAAGAATGGCTGTCTTGTAAAAAGTAATTCAAGCCGTCACCCCGGCGAAGGCCCTGGGCACCCAATAACCTGAAGGTTACGCGAGGGAGCAGGAGACAGAAGACAGAAGACAGAAGACAGGAGAAAAAAATGTTCTAAGTTCAAGGTTGATGAACTCGTAACGAGTAATTAAAGCCATCACCCCGGCGGAGGCCGGGGTCCATAACCAACTGTAATTACTGGATACCGGCTTTCGCCGGCAAGCTTTATAGCGGATCGGTCGGGGACCGATCCCTACACTACATCCTTCAGGGTGACAATTTTTACTGATTATGGATCGGTCGGGGACCAATCCCTACTTCTTTGTCATTTCGACCGAAGGGAGAAATCTTTAACAAACTGTCATCATTAGGATTTCTCGTCGCTCGCGCTCCTCGAAATGACATTTTTCAAAGGTCTCGACTTCTCGAGGGCGGGCTGCGCCGGTAAGACAAAAAGTGGATGTAATTTAATTTTTAAGAGGTCGTCAAGACTGTAAGTGGCACGAAAAAACATCACCAAAAATTGAAATATTTTTCATTTATCAACAATATTTGCAGTACATTTTCAAATCGATATCAAAAAAATGAGCTTTGACGGTCTCGGAAAAAGTCATTATTCCTGTAACTCCCGCGCAGGCGAGAATCCACGTGGATGCCCGACAGACAACTTCGGGCATGACAGAAAAGGAGCAAAACAGACCTTTTGCGAGGACGTCAAGGATTAATTTCAGCAAAATCTCCCCTAACCCCTCTTTAGAAAAGAGGGGGACTGGTGCGGCGGTTCTTTGGAAAAGAGGGGGCTGATGCGGTGGCAATCGGAAAGAATCTGGCAAGTCCCTCTTTTGTAAAGGGGCGCGTCTATGCAGGTCCGTTGCAAGTGGTCGTAATCAGAAAGAATCTGGCAAGTCCCCCTTAAAATCCTCCCCGGCTCTCCTTTAGAAAAGGAGGGAGAATTGGGAGGTCCCCCTTTTTTAAAGGGGGATTCAGGGGGATTTTTTAATTTTGCGGATCGGTCGGGGACCGATCCCTACGTTAAGGACATCCGAACAATACGATAATTCTCGGATTGAGATTAGCGTCTTATTATTGTTTGGTGCAATATATGCATAAAAGATTCATGTTTTTTGAAATTTCACAAATGTTTGATGAACTGGTAAAAAATAACCCAAACCGTCACCCCGGCGAATACCCTAACCACCTGAAGGTGGCGCGAGGGCACAAGTGCCGGGGTCCAGAATCAACTGTAATTACTGGATACCGGCTTTCGCCGGTAAGACGAAAAGAGACCGGTATGACGAAAAGAGACCGGTATAACGAAGAGAGTGTGAAATTGATTTTTTACGAGGACATCAATTTCGATTGAGGGTTTATTATGAAACGTAAAACGGGATCGAAGGGTTTTACATTGCTTGAGACCGTCTTCGTTGTCGTTATTGTCGTTATTTTGATGGTCGTCGCCCTGCCCCGCTATACGGATTTAATAGAAAAAGCAAAAATTAAGGCAATTCAGTATGCACTCGGAGCAGGATCTGAACAGGTAACCCTGGTCTATGCAAAGGATATTCTCGCTAATGGGAAACCTCCCAGCATGAGTCGCCTCAATGAAATCCTCAATGACAAGAGCGCCAAATTAACAAAAATAGGGGTTTTTACTGTCAGTTTTACCAATTATGAAGACAAGGGGATAAAAGTGACAGTCACGCATATAAGCGCTTTTGAAATGCCCGAAGGCGGGCCTTTTGAAAGGACTATTGTGCTTGTTAGTGATGGGTAGAAACTTGCTCACACTTCGACAGACCCAGGATGACAAATCAGTTCAGCGTGACGAAATGATGTTACAAGCCATTGTTTTTTATGGCGGAAACGTCGATTTCGTATTTTTTGATGCGGTGCCAGAGGCTCCGCTGATTGATCCCGAGCAGTTTGGCGGCTCGCGCCTGAACGCCGCCGGCCTGCTTCAGGACTCTTAAAATAATTTCTTTTTCACAAGCCGCAATGTGCTGATTCAGGTTAAAGCCCTCGGAAATATTTGATCCTTCATCCAAAATCGTCCCAACCTCCGCTTCCTTCCCGGGAGGAAGCGCCCCGGCGTCCGTTTGGTGTTGCCGGCCCGACATATTCGTTTGTCGAGACAGGCCGACTGACAAAATCCTGTTCTGATCGGCCATGACGGAGGCCCTCTCCAGCACGTTCTTCAACTCACGAATATTTCCCGGCCAGGACCACGTCATCAAATCCCGCATCGCTTCCGGGGACAGCTCCTTTTTTTCGGGCATACGATCCAATATGTGCCGGGCGATCAGCGGAATGTCTTCCACGCGATCCCGCAACGGCGGAATATAAATCGGAAAAACATTCAAGCGGTAGAAAAGATCTTCACGAAAAGTCCCTTCTTTGACCATCTGGTGAAGGTTTTTGTTGGAAGCGGCGACAAACCGCACGTTGACCTTGATGGTTTCATTGCCGCCGACGCGCTGAAACTCCCGCTCCTGCAGGACGCGCAGCAGTTTGGCCTGAATTTCCAACTGAATGTCGCCGATTTCATCCAGAAAAAGCGTTCCTTCGTTGGCCAGCTCGAACTTACCCGTTTTTTTTGCCGATGCTCCGGTAAACGACCCTTTTTCATGCCCGAAGAGTTCGCTCTCCAGCAGACCGGCCGCGATGGCGACGCAATTGAGTTTGACATAGGGTTTCCCCTGCCGGTTGCTTTCCTGATAAATCGCTTCCGCGAACAGTTCCTTTCCCACGCCGCTTTCACCCAGCAAAAGGACGGTGTTGTCTGTCGGCGCTACCTTGATGACCTGGCTCAGGCAACTCCGGACGGCCCGGCTCTGGCCGACGATTCCGGGAAACCTGTCTCTCGCGTCCACCTTGCTGATCAAATTGGTCACTTCACGAAAGACGTGGTCAAAATGGCCTATTTCATCGTGAACCCTGGGTTTCGTTTCCGGCTGCACCGGCGGTTTTGGAAATGACGGAGAAGATTCAACTTCAGCGATGAATTTTTGCACGGGACTCAAAACGGCGAATGTAACGACGACGGCTGAAAAAGCGGTAAAGGCAATGACCGCCCCGCCCAGCAAAAAAAGCTGTATCATTGAAGCTCTGCCTGCGTAGTAGGCAACAAGAAAAGCCAGAACGGCGAATCCCGTGAAGATAAAGGGAATCAGGACAAAGAGGCTGACACGGACCGGCGAAGAACGGCCTCGGGAAAGTTTCTTTATGATCGGTATAATTTCTTTCATTTGGTAATCATTTGACCATTTTTGTTAAATCCCACATGGGTAAAAAAATCGCCAGGGCAAAGAAACCGACCACCGCCGCAAGGCCGACCATCAAAATCGGGCCGATCGAGTCGGCAAGGCCCCTGACGGCGTATTGAACTTCATCGTCATAATGGAGAGACACCTGCCTCATCATTTCTTCAATATTACCGGATTCTTCGCCGATGGCCACCATATCTACAACCATCGGGGTAAAGTGCTTCGCGGAACGCAACGGCCCGGAAATTCCCTGGCCTTCCTGTATTTTGTCCCGGACATTGTCGAATTCCCGGGAAATTGCCGTGTTGCCGATGGTGTCCGACACCACCTCCATGGTCTTCATCACGGGAACGCCGCTGGCCTGCATGATCGCGAATATCGCCGCAAAACGAGACATGGCGGCCTTCAGAAACAGAGGGCCGAAAAGCGGCATTTTCAGTAAGAAAGTATCCAGATTATATCGCCCGACACTGGTTTTGAAATAATACCGCAAACCAACGATTGTAATGACGATAACGCCAATGATGATGTGCCAGTAGTTGGCCAGGCCCTGATACATAATCCTGGCGATTTGGGTGGGCAGGGGCAAATCGATTCCTGACTTCTGAAAGATATCGACAAATTTCGGAATGACAAACGTCAGCAGGATAATAAAAGCGATGACCAGGGCAATGACGACAATGATCGGGTATTGCAGAGCCGATTTGATATCCTTTTTGATTTTTGCCTCATGTTCGACAATATCGATCAGGCGCTCCAGAATTTCGGGCACGGAGCCGCTGATCTCACCGGCGTTGATCATGCTGAGATACAGGGAAGAAAATACGGACGGATGCTTCTTCATGGCCGCGTAAAGTGTCATGCCGTCTTTGATGTCCTGACCGATGGCAGTTGCGACCTTCCTGAGATTTTTGTCCTGCGTCTGGCTGACGAGCACCTGCATCAGCCGGACAATGGGAACGCCGGCCTGCAGCATGGAGCGGAACTGCTTGGTGAACAGAATCAGGTCCTTTGTTTTAACCGTCGCCCCGAAGCTCACAGAAGACAAGGACGAAAGGCTGAAGTTGCTTTTGTCCTGCTGCACGATCCGGACCGGGATCAGGTTGCGGGCCGCCAGCATGCTGTTGACTGTTTCCACCGATTCCGCTTCCACGGAATCGGTAATTGTCTTCCCCCTTTCGTTGATTGCCGAATAAACAAAATTGGCCATATTTTATCACCTCATGCCCACGCACCTGTCATTCCCGAAGGTTGTCTGTCGGGCATCCACACACCTTCTATGGATTCCCGCCAGAAAAATGCGGGAATGACGGTTTTTAACCGTTCCGACACAACCTTCTGCTGAGGTATGACAGAACAACAAAATTTTTCAAAGGTCTCATGTCATCACAGCCGACGTTGCCTCTTCCGGCGTGGTGACGCCGCTCATCACCTTGCCGGCCGCGTCTTCAATCAGCGTCCTCAACGTTCCCGCCTCGATCGCCGCTTTCGTAATTTGCTGGTTGGAATACCGCTTCATGATCATTTCCTGAACCATTGCGTCGTTCACCAGAACTTCAAAAAGTCCGGTTCTCCCCTTGTAGCCCGTGTTCTTGCACTGCTGGCATCCCCTGCCTCTCGCGAAACTGGCGTTTGCGGCCTGCCCCTTTGTAATGCCCAGCGTATCCAGCGCGCCTTGCGGCGGTTGGTAGTCTTCCTTGCAGTAGGGACAGACGGTCCGCAGCAGTCTCTGGGCAAAGGAAACCAAAAGCACGGAAGAAATCAAGAAAGGCTCGATGCCCATCTCGATGAAGCGGGTCACGGCGCCCGCGGCGTCATTGGTATGAACGGTGCTCAGCACACGGTGGCCGGTCTGCGCGGCCTGGACGGCTATCGCCGCCGTTTCCGAATCGCGGATTTCACCGACCAGGATCACGTCCGGGTCCTGGCGTAGAATGGAGCGCAGTCCGCTCGCGAAGGTCATGCCGGCTTTCCGGTTCAACTGGACCTGGCGGACGTTGTTGACCCTGTATTCGACGGGATCCTCCAGGGTGATGATGTTGATGTCCGGCTTGTTGATGGCGCTGAGGATCGCGTAGAGGCTTGTGCTTTTACCGCTGCCGGTGGGGCCGGTGCTCAGGATCAGACCATAAGGCTTGTCGCTCATCATCTCGATCTTTTCCCGGTCGGAAGGAATCATGCCCAGCCGGTCCAGCGTATAGATTCCGCCGCTCATGTCCAGCATGCGCAAAACAAGGTTTTCCCCGTAAATGGTCGGAATGGAGGACACTCTGACGTTGATTTCCTTGTGGCTCATTTTCAGAGTGAAACGGCCGTCCTGGGGAATGCGGGACATGGTGATGTCCATATTGGCCAGGATTTTGATCCGCGCGACGATCGGCAGAAACAACGCTTTGGGAGGCGACGGAACCTCGATCAGTTTGCCGTCAATGCGAAAACGCATCTGGACGTTGTCCTGCTGCGGGCTGATGTGCACGTCGCTGGCGCCGTCGCGGATCGCCTGCGCGAAAATGGAATTGGCCAGGCGGACAACCGGCGCTTCTCCCGCCATGTCCTGGAGGGAAGCGATGGAAACTTCCGTCTCTTTGTCCGGCGCGGCTTCTTCCTGGTCTTCTCCGGTGGCGCTTACTTCCATGCTTTCCATGAGGCTGCCCAGGCCGGACTGAGAGCCGTATAAAGAGCTGATGATCTGATTCAGTTCCCTTTCCGAACAGACTACGGGCTCGACTTCCGAATTGGTCAACATCTCGATGAAATCCAGCGTGTTGATATCCAGGGGATCGACAATGGCAATGGTGAGCAGCCTGCTTTTTTTTCGCAAAGGCGCCACCTGGTATTTTTGCGCGGTATCGGCGGGAATGAAGTGGGCTAAAGACAGATCCAGCGGATATTGATTCGGGTGGTATTTGGCAATGTTGAGCTGGCGGCTCAGCATGTCAATGACCTGCTGTTCGTTGACCACTCCCTGGCGGGTGAGATGCTGACCCAGCTTCAGGCCGACTTTCTTCTGCTCCACCAGGGCCTGCTGAAGGCGCTCCTCCGTAAGCAGACCGCTGTCGATCAGCATTTCACCCAGGCGTTTTTTGACTTTCATCTGTACTCCGTTTTATTACAAATTGACCTTGACGGTCTCGTAAAAAGTCTATTCTGCTCTTTTGTTGACATTCCCGCGTCCCTTTTTGTCATTCCCGCGTAGACGGGAATTCAGTCATTCAAGAGAGTTATGGACTCCCGCCTGCGCGGGAGTGACAGAAAAAAACTTTTTACGAAACCGTCAACCTTGCAAACAGTTCCCGCATTTTTTATACAGGGCGCTCCTATTTTCCCACGGCAAACCTGCGGTTAAAGCAAACCGTGTCGTCGTCCCAGTCCGACAGTATTTTTGCACTCACGGCAAATTCCGGCGGCAGACGGTTGATGGCTTCCTGCGCCGCCTGCTCGCTTACAAAACGCTCGCTCAAGACCACCTCGAATTTTCGTCCTTCCCGCTTGCTCCAAAAAGAAAGAAACGTCAGTCCGGGCAGGCCGGCCTGGTTTTTTCGTTCGACAAACGCATAATAAAGGGGTTCCAGTTCATTGCCGCTTTGCAGCGAAACCAGAATCGTGCGAGACGGGATCGGTCTGGCCATATCCATGACCAGCGGCGCGTGGATGACGACGTCTTTCGCCATTTTTCTGGCATCTTTTATTTGCGGATTGGCCAGCATGAATTGCCGCATAATCCCCTCGCCTGCATCTCCGTAAATATCATTCACGACATTCCACAGAAAAGGTTTGCCGTTTCTGGAGATAGAACCTAATAACGGCTCGGGTGTTTTTTCCGGGGCGATGTCTGTTTCCGGTTTTTCCGCTGACGGTAAAAGTTCCGGCGTTGCCGGAATGGCTGTAGCGGCAGACAGCGGGGGGGCGGATTCCTGAATGTGCAAAGCTTCCTTTTTCTGGTAGATGCCGGACAGCGCCCGACCAATGAAGGCGTTGTTCCGGTGCTCTTCAGGCCCGATCCAATACAGGCAAGCGACAACTAATACTGCTGTTGCCACCGCCCCCCATACAACCAGCCTGCTGGTCTGCGGCTTTACTTTTGCCTTGTTCGAGCAGCTTCGAACGAGAAACCAGCCTGCTTGTCTTTTGCCCCTAATAATCATCTTGAGCAGCGCCTGATGACAGAGCGACACGATCTTGCGGGGGTAACCGCCGGTGGCGAAATAAACAGCCAGGAGCCCGCCGAAAGTAAAGAGGGGGTAATTTACCGTTTCCCGGCGGGCGACGGAAATCCGGTATTCAATCATCGCCTTCATCTGCCGGAAGTTCAACGGCTTGAAATGATGTATATAATCAACACGGTCCATTAAATTGGGCCGGGCGGCCAGACTTTTCTTCAACTCCGGCTGTGCGAAAATAATCGTCTGGAGCAGCTTGGCATCGTTGGTTTCATAGTTTAAAAATTCACGCAATATTTCCAGGCACTCACCGGGGATCTTCTGTCCCTCGTCTATAATCAGGACGATGATTCTTTTTTCATTCACGCCTTTTTCAAACAGGAAGTTTTTAATCTTTTCCTTGAGCTGCCATTCACTGTCTTCGGCGCTTATGTCTTGAATCCCCAGGATCGCGGCAACGGTTTTGACAAAGGCCATTGGGCTTTTCACCGCGGGGTCCAGCAAAAGATAGGTGTCGATGTCCGGAAACTCCGAAGGCGTAAGAACGGACAAATTCTGGATCAACTTGCGGCACATGGTTGTTTTCCCGGTGCCCACGTCTCCGATCACGATGCTGAGTCCGCGCTTCAGACGAACGGACATTTCCAGCATCTGAAGGCAGATGTCGTATTGCGGTGCTGCGAAAAGAAGCTCCGGCTCCGGCGAATTGGAAAAAGGTTCCTTCTGGAAATGAAGAATATTGTAATAACTGCTCACTCAACGTCTCCCTCTAGTTGACGCTCTCCTGCCCGGGAACAGGCCCTTGCTGAAGACCCGACAAATACGGTTCGTCGGTGCCGGCAACTTTCAAAATATGCGGCGTAATAAAAATGAGGACTTCCTCCATGTCTTCCGACCGGCTGTCGGCTTTGAAAAGCCATCCCAGAACCGGAACATCCTTCAACCCCGGCCAGCCCGAATCCCCGGCCATGTGACGCTGTTTGGTCAAACCGGAAATCACGATTGTTTCGCCGTCTTGAACAATCAATACGGTCTCTGTCGTCTTCTTGATAATATAAGGATCACCCATCCTTGATTGCCGTGAAAAATCCACTTCATCTTTTTTTACGGATATCTTCATCTTCAGACCTTTACCGTCGATGACATGGGGGGTAATTTCCAAACGTAAAACGACGTCTTCAAATTTTGTCTCGTATTGGGGATTTTGAGCAGTACTACTGCTTGACTGGGTGACATAGGGAACTCTTTCGCCATTTTCCGTATAGGCCGTTATATTATCCAGTGTCGTGATTGACGGGCTGGACAGAATATTGAGTTTGCTGTCCTCCTGTAAAGCCTGTAATTCTATTTCCAGTAAATTTCCGCCGATAACGCCGAACATCAGGCCCAGTGTGCCAAGAGGACCGGTTGTTGGATCGAGAATTCCCGAGCCTGCGCTTCCGGCCGGGAAGTTTACGCCGAATCCCTGCTCGCCTATGCCGCCCGTCGGAACGCCCCCGCCTCCTGTAACAATGAGGCTTTCATTGCCGCGGAGAGTTCCTTTGCTGTATCCTCCCCATTTGATTCCCAGATCGCGGGCAACCTGTTTTGATGTCTCCACAATATTGGCTTTGATTAATATCTGAGGCCTCGGCTTGTCTATTATATCAAGAACCTTTTTAATCTTTATAATGTCCTGCTCGATGGCCGAAATGATTAGAGAGTTGCTGTTTGGATCCAAAAGTACTGATCCGCGTTGTCCATCTTTTGATTTTGAAAGCAATGCTTCAATATTCTTCTTGAGAATTATTCCTTTTGTGGTTTTGGGATTCATCGAACCAGACGAACCAGACGATTGAGAAATACTACTGGCAGATACTTCGTCATCAATCGCATAGTCGATCGGGACAACAATTGTTATCAACGGATCAAGCAATTGAACTTCACGCAGCTGCGCTTTCTGTTTCAATTCATGCTCGATGTCTTCAATCGTCACGACGCGGATGATGCTGCCTTCCCACACGTAGGTCAACCCATGTGTCTTCAAGAGTCCGGTGAAGGCCTGATCCCAGGGAACGGAGCGGAAATCGACGCTGACGTCGCCTTTCAAATCATTTTTGATCAGAATGTTTGTATTGACGGCCTTGGCCATGGCCCGCAGCACCGCCTTGAGATCCGCCTGCCGCATCGTCAGCGTGATCGGCTTGGTTGGAAACTTTTGGGGTTTATCTCCCATCAGGGCGGCAAGGTGCACTTTTTTGTCGGGAGGCGTCGGAAGTTCTATAACTTTTTGCCGGTCTGCCGGGGAATATCCGCGGGAGGCCTCCGCCATCGTTCCCCATTTTTCAAAAAACGGGTCTGGCTTTTTGCTTTTCAGATCGCCCGCGCATCCGGTGAGAAACACGAGCAAAAGAACGCCTATTGTCAGTGAGTATGCTTCCGTATGTCTTTTTCGTAAGGTCAAGATGTCAATCTCCTGTGCTTTCGATGTCCCTGCGCTCCGTAAAGCTCTCTATTCCTGAATCGGGACGTATGTTTCGCCGCCCGTGGTGCGATTGATGATCAGCACGCGCGATGGCGTCACTTTTTTCAAAAGGTATCCTTCAACATCAAGGGCCTGGCCGGCTTCGTATTCCCAGCCGTTGATGATCGCCATTTTCCTGGTTCCTGCTTCAACATAACCGGAATAAACAACTTTGGGCCCTTCCGGAGCGCCTTTTATCTCTTCCTTCTGGGCAAAGGCGCGGTAGGAAGCCTTGTCCCAAAAAGGATTTTTGCTCCACGGGGCCTCCGCTCTCTGCGCTACATAGATATCGGCCGCAGTTGCCTTGTTGGACATTATATCACTGGCCAAAGCGGAAAGAACAGCCTTTTCTTCAACGGGCGCGGTTGCCCTGGCTGCCTTTTTGGCGGAAGGACCGGCGATTAGAAGCTCATAGCCCGCATACAGGACCGCTACGGTGGCAACCGCCAGGATGATCATTTGTCTTGTGTTGAGCTTCTTCATTTTTTTCGCTTCTGCCTAGCCGGCCAGAGCCACCCATATCTTCAATTCAAAATCCATGGAGTCGCTGCTTTGCTCCAGGTTGATTCTCTCGATCCGGTCGATATACGGCAGCGCCCCCAGCCCGATCATCAATTTCCGGAAATCGGCAAATTCACCTTTCAGTATTGCCGTGTAGAGGAGGCTTTGCGAATTGCCGGCCATGGTTTTTATATCCGGGATGAGGGAAAGGATGTGGATGCCGGCCTTGGCCGCTTCCGCCCGGAAAGAATCCTGAAATTCATCCATGCTCTGCCGGGAGAGTTTCGTTTTAATCGGGTTCGGCAGAATACGATCCTCTTTTTGTAACTGGGCCTGGCTGATGAGCTGATATATCTGCCGCAGTTCCTTCTGTTCGTCAATTTGCGCCTGAACGGCGGCGACAGCTTTCGAACGTTTGACGTTATATCGATGCAGGGGAAAAATCCCGAGCAGAATCACCAGAATAAGAATCCCGCCGCAGATGACCATGTATCCCACGGTTTTGGATGGAATTTTCTCCATTATTTTTTTAATCATCGCTACCCTATTTTCGCGTTGATCACAAACTGCAGGATCTCACCCTTCCTGAAATCTGCGGCGCTGCTTTTTTGCAAAACCACACCGTGCAGCATCGGTGAATTTTCCAGTTTCATCACATATTGGGCCAGTTGCGAGTCCAGCGAGACGCGGGAACCCAGGACAACGCCCTGGAGAACAAGGCTTTCCTGCTGCGCCACTTCCTTTCCGGCTGCGCCGGTTTTTTGTTCCCCGGCAACCGACTCCGGAATGGACATCCGCACCTGGGTCAGACGAATGTCGTCCGGCGTCAGGAAAGACAATTCGCTGATCAGCGCCAGACCTGTGTATTTCTGCGAATACCGCTGGTTGTGCTGATTGCGCATTTTCATTTCTTTGGCCATCTCGGCAATTTTATCTTTAGACAGCCGTGGGCCGATCAGCGAAAGCTCTTTTTCGAACTTTCCTTTCTGGTGGTTCAGCTGTTTGGCCTCGCTTACCTGAAAAACCATGATGGCGAGGCAAACGGTCAAAGCGGCCGCGAATGCGGAAAAAATACCACGGTTGATCCTTTTGCGGATCAGCTCCTGTTTTTTTTGTTGGTAGGTGAAGATAGCGTTCGGCGTATGCTTCCCGTCCGACAAAGCCAGTCCGACGGCCGGAATCATCTCGGCTTTTTCCGCCAAGGACGTAAGTCCGCTTGCAGCGGGAAATGGCTTGTCCGCAAATGGATCGAAATATTCACTGATGGAGCCGATCTGTTCTCTTAAGTAATGCAGCAGGGGGTAATGGAATACGCTGGCGACCGATGAAAGATATACCTTCTCCACCTTTTCAAACCCGACGGAGGTGGCGAAGTATTGCATCGTTCTTTCGATTTGCCGCAGCAGACGATCCAGAGCGGGCGCCGTCATTTCCAGGATTCCGGTTTCGGCCCAGTTGACGCCGTTGTCTTCTTTCATCCATTGATTCTGATCGGCCGCAATTTCATTCAATAGAGCTTTGGCTTTTTCCTTTTCTTCCCTGGCCTCCGGCGGCGCTTCCGCGATGGCCTCATCGATGGCCTCCATCATGCTGCTGATGCCCGTCTTGAAGTCGCGCGTCATCACCAAATCATTTTTCCGGTAGATGTCGATTCTCGAGTAATCATAGCCTATAAAAATGCTGGCAATGGCGCCTTTCCCGGCGGGGATCCAATTCGTCCGAAAATAATTTTGAATGGCAAAGGAGGAGATGGTGACGCCCGCCAGATTGACGCCGATGGAAGAAAACAAATTTTTTACTTTCTCAGGCTCGGACCGGGGCGCGCTGTACACCATGACAGCGTATTTGGGAATGCCCTGGTCGCTGATTTTGCCTTGAATTTCGTAATCAAAAAAGGCTTCCTTCTCATCGATGGGATTTTCTTTCCTGGCCGCCCAGTAAATGACGTTTTCCATTTGATTCGCGGGGACAAGCGGTATCTTCAAATGAAAGACATTCACTTCCGCGGAGGACATCATCGCCCAGACATCACAATCATCCAGCGATCCGGCAAATGCCGCAAGCGATGATTTGAGCATACGGTTGAATTCGGCGGTTTCCCCGGAAATCCCGTCGCCGAGTTTTACAACTTTTTGATCGACCAGGGTTGGTCTGCCGTCAGCGGTTTTCCTCATTTTGACCATCGTGACGGCTTTGGACCCGATATCCACGCCCACCTGATACGGCCGCTTCCCCTTGAACAAACGGGATAAATTGGCGGTTATTTTCAGGGGAGGCTTTTTCTTTAAAGAGAGCCTCCGGCCCCCGCCTTTTGTTGCCGAAAAAGGCGGCTTCGTGCCGCGGATCACGTTTAACAATTTTTCCGTTGAGTTAATTTCTTTTGCCTTTGTCAAGGAAACCCTCTCAGCCGCAATCTGTTTCGTAATTGAAGCAAAACGACACCCGACTTACTCCAGTAAATGTTGCTTTCTCTTCATATTATGACTCATTTCTCATAAATGCGTCCTTCTTACAATATTTCAAGAATTATTACAAACATTTATATTTAATATTAGTGTTCCAATGTTTTTGTAAAATGCCCGTTGGCGATGCCTGAGTGCTTGAATATTCATGGCTCGATTTTTATAAAAAAATTGAAATCGATAAATTGTCGCACGCCTTGAAACCCTTGTCAGATATGGCTTTTCAAAGCTTATGTCTTCTAACGTTGGGACACTAATGATATTTAATGAACTCGTAAAAAGTCAATTTCGCACTCTTTTCGTTATATCGGTCTCTTTTCGTCATACCGGTCTCTTTTCGTTATACCGGCGAAAGCCTGCCCTCGAGAAATCGGGGGCCGGTATCCAGTAATTACAATGAGTCATGGACCCCGGCACTCGTGCCCTCACGCCACCCTTAGGTGGTTAGGGTGTTCGCCGGGGTGACGACTTGGGTTACTTGCTATGAGTTCATCAATTCTTCAGTATCTCAAAAAATCCCCCTAAATCCCCCTTTACAAAAGGGGGACTTGCCTTGGCCTTCGTCCAAATCCCCCTGAATCCCCCTTTATAAAAGGGGGACCTCCCAATTCTCCCTCCTTTTCTAAAGGAGGGCCGGGGAGGATTTTAAGGGGGACTTACCAGATTCTTTCCGATTACGACCATTTGCAACGGACCTGCATAGACGCGCCCGTTTACAAAAGGGGGACTTGCCAGATCCTTTCCGATTACCATCGCATCAGCCCCCTCTTTTCCAAAGAACCACCAATCCAGTCCCCCTCTTTTCTAAAGAGCCACCGATCCGGTCCCCCTCTTTTCTAAAGAGGGGTTAGGGGAGATTTTACTGAAATTAATTCTTGACGTCCTCGTAAAAAGTCAAGGCGCCTTTTCGTCATACCGGCGAATACCCAGGGG
>JAAZHX010000055.1 GCA_012510495.1 Smithella sp. | reverse complement strand
GTGCTGGAGCAGCTCAAAATGCCGCCCGCGAAACAGGAGCGTCACAAAACAGCGCCCGCAAGGAGCGCGGAAATGGAGCGATGAACATGGAAAAATTCACTGTTGAGGAAACCAACCTGATGTGTTTTTACGACACCGGAACCCGGACGGGGCTGATTGCCGCGCTTGCGGCCATGTCCGGTCATCTGGAGCCGGACGAAACGGAGCTTGCGGAGCTGACGCGCTCCGTCACAAAAAAGCTCACCGCCATGAGCGACGAGGAATACGCCGGGCTTTCTGATACGCTCATCCCCGACTATGAGGAACAGGAGGGATAATATGCCAAGCAAAGTGCAAGCCTACGCGCAGATGGCCGACCACGCGGCGACGCAGATCACCGGCAGTCATAAAAACTGGACGGATTTTTTGACCACGGCGGCGCGGCTATATAAATATCCATATCATGAGCAGCTTATGATTTACGCGCAAAGGCCGGACGCGACGGCCTGTGCTGAATATGAGCTTTGGAATGAACAGATGCGCCGATACGTCCGGCGCGGCTCAAAGGGCATCGCGCTCATCGACGCCTCCGGCGATAAGCCGAGGCTACGATATGTGTTCGACATCGCGGACACGGGCGGCGGGGAAAATTCCCGCCGCCCTTTCCTTTGGGAGCTGCGGCAGGAGCATGAGGCTCCCGTCACGGCCATGCTGGAACGCGAATATGAGATTTCCGGCGCGGACGGCCTTGCCGAACAGCTCCAGCAGATCGCCGCGCAGATGGCCGACGAATACTGGCAGGACAACCGGCGCGACATCCTCTACAACATTGACGATAGCTATCTGGAGGATTACGATGAATTTAACGTAGGCGTGGCGTTTCGGGAGGCCGCCACGGTTAGCATCTCCTACATGCTGATGAAACGCTGCGGCATCGACCCCGATGAAACTTTTGAGCATGAGGATTTTCTGAGCATCTTTGACTTCAACACCCCCGCCGCCGTCGCCGCGCTGGGGACGGCCACCAGCCAAATCTCTCAGCAGGTACTCAGGCAAATCGAAGTCACCGTTAAAAATTATGAGCGCGAACACATCGTGGAAAGGAGCGTCACACATGGAGAACAATCTGACGTACAGCCCGAACGGGGATTATCTGATTCCCGACCTGACGATAGCCGAGCAGCCGGAGGCGATGGGCAAATACGGGCGCATGAGGAAGAATTACCTCAAGGAGCATCGCCCGACGTTATACAATTCCCTGCTGCTGTCGGAGAAACTGTATCCCCACCTGCTGGAGATCGACCGGACGGCGAACAGCCGGATAGAGCGGATGATGCCGGAGCTGATGAAATCGGCGGGCGTGACCGAGAGCCTGAAAGCCGCCGACCCGATGCGCTGGGTGGGCCTGATGAACAACCTGAAAGCCCAGGCCGAGGAAACGATACTGGCGGAGCTTATCTACAATTAAGCCTTTTCCCCACAGAGCAGGAACAGGTACAGCGGATAGCGGAGCGCGAAAAGCCCTCCGCTTTTTTGTTTCCGCAGCAGGATATAGACCATATCCTGCGCACCGGCAGCAATGAGCGCGACAGCCTTTTGCGGATTTGCGCCATGTACCGCATGGACAAAGGCGCACAGGAAAACGCCGCTTTCCTGCGGCGGGAATACAGGGGCGGCAAGGGCCTGTACTTAAACGGAGAAAAAGTATCCGTTTGGTTTAACGGGGACGGCATCCATCTCGCCAAGGGCGAAACGGCGCTGTATGCCCGCTTAAAACAGCTTATCCCCTGGGAGCAGGCCGAGCGCCGCATCGGGGAGCTTTTGGAGCAGGGGCAATATCTCCCACAGGACGCGCTTGTTTCCGTGAGCGGCTATGAGCGTACTCGGCTTGCTCAAACTCTTTGGTATCTTCATAGTGATTTTACGGATGAGGCGCGGCAGACCTTTTTTGTCCCTGAAATGTTCCGGGGCGGCTTCCCCGACAGCACCGCCAGCATTGCGGAGCTGCTTGCCCAGCCGGACAGCCATGCCGAAATCACAAGCGAGCTGGAACGCTTTGCCGACGCCTACGCGCAGGATCGCGGCCTGATGCGCTTCCACTATCATAAGCCGCAGGAGTTGTTAAACGCCCTGCGGGATTTGCGGCTTCCCCGGCGTGAGTATACCTCCGAATTGACCGATGTGCCGCCCCTGCGGATGTTCGTCACGCAGGACGAAGCCGACGCCGCGCTCACGGACGGCAGCAGCTTTGAGGGCGGGAAGTCCCGCATTTACGCCTTTTTCAGCCAGCCCCACAGCCCCCAGGAGAAGGCCGATTTTCTGAAAAAAGAATACGGTACGGGCGGCAAGAGCCACGCGCTCTCCGGCGCGGACGGCAGTTGGGAAGATCACAGCGCCAAGGGCATCGAGTACAGGCGCGGCCCGGATGACGACAAGCTCCGTTTATCGTGGAGCGTCGACGCCAACCGCATCGACTTCCTGATTGCCAATGACAGGTATCTCACCGCCGATGAAAAGGCGCGGCTTGCCCAGCGGCAGCGGGAACAGGCCGGTTTGCCGGAAACGCTGCCAATGGAGCCAACACCACCGGCACCGCGAACAGAAGAAGCCCCGCCAGCGGAGAGCGAACAGCCCTCCGCTTTTTCTATGCCCCCCGTACCGGAGCAACCCGCCATATCGGAACCGGAAAGGCGCGAAATCACCCAGGCCGACATTGACGCGGCCCTGCAAGAGTGGAACGGCGACATAGAAAGCAAACACGCCGTTGTACGGCACATGGAGAAGCACGCCCGCGACAAGGATACCGCCGCGTTCCTGCGCTCCGAGTACGGCGACGATCTGCCCGCTTTCCCCGTGACCGCGGACGGCGCGGCGACGGATGTGCCGTGGCCCAAGGTGCAGCGGCGCATCGCCCAGCTCATCGCCGCCGACAGGTTTTACACCCAGGCCGAGTACGACAATCTGGACGATGTTGACCCTCTCGCCATACGGGAGCGGCTGGAGCAGGCAGGCATTGTAAACGGCGAAGTGGTTGACCCGGACGCTCTGGACAGCGACCCGTTTATCCGGCAGGTTACGGCTGACGCGGAGCGTATGGCCCAGCGAGAGGAACCGGAAGCGCCTGTGCAGGCCAGCGTTCATCCCACCCCAGGGCCGCCCTATTCCGTGGGGGATACGGTCTATCTGGAAAACGACCGGCCCTTTGTCATCGAGCATATCGGGGATTTCAACGTGCGGCTGCAAGACCCGGCGCTTGCTTATCCCATCTCCCGCGCCGAAAGCATTGAGAGCTTTGAAAGGCTGTTGCGGCGCAACCCGAAGAACCGCGCTTTTACCGATTTTCTCGCCGCCCGGTTGGAGAGTGTGCAGCCGGATATTCTGGACGTTATTTCAAACGGCCTGTTATCGCCGGAGCAAAAGGGTATGGTGTCGGCCATGCTGACAGGCGGCGCGAGCAATTATGACCTTGCGGCATCGCTGTCCGAAACCTATCCATATGACCCTCAAACCATGACCATGACGGACGGCACCGTTGCGGATTTTTTCCCGCAGCAGGGCGGCCTGTATATCGAGGTGCAGGACAAATTCGGCACCAAGCTGAGTGC
>JAAZHX010000248.1 GCA_012510495.1 Smithella sp. | reverse complement strand
CGCGAGGCTCTTACCCAGTTCCGTCCCCTCCCAACATGGTATAAATATATACCTGAAGGGGCAATAAAAGATCTTGTCGACAATGTTTTTACGCTGTTGCAAAGGGGTGTATTCACAAAGCTTAACAAGATTCGAATCGAGATCGAACTGCTAACTGCCCGACTGATCAGTCTCCCTTTCGAGAAGGCTCTGGCAGAATTTAATCTAAAAGTTGCCGAAGAATCTTGCGAACTTATCGAGAAACACCAGGAAGATTTGCCGCAGACAGAAAAACGTCTTAAAACTATTATCGAAAACAATTCTGTTAGCCTGGACCTCAAATGGGATGGTTTTTCAACGAAAGCAGAAGAATTTGATTTTCTGTTCGATCCGATAACACAACCCATCGTTGAGGCGTTGTTTAAGAAATATCAACCAGCGACTAAACAGGTCGGTGCCGATTTGCTTGCGAACCGGAAATGGTTTCTCAATGGTAAGCCTGACTTCACAGCGGACGCTTTCAATGATTTGCTTGAATTTTCTGAACAACCGTATCACTTTGTGCGCGATTGGGATCTCGCCAGAGTGATCAATGAGCATTATGTTGAACAAGATCTAATGGGAAACCATCGGACGATTTTTGCTTCCTACCTAAACAAGATTATGATTCTACTTACTTATACGGTTGAAGCGGTTGGAGAATCGCCAAATAACCCATTAAGGTATGCCCTTCAATCAGCGGATGGTGAAGATTTTTGGGAGAAATTTTTTGCAGAGCAACCTCAAAGTGAAGAACATATCACCTGGAATAAATATGTTTCACCGAGCCCATATTTCGCTTCGTTCATCAAAATCCTTAATGGAATTGCATACGCAATGATCGAACACCTGTTCGAGGAAGGCAGGGCGAAATGGGAGGTCTTGAGTGAGGAGGAGCAGGCGGATATCGACATTATCCCAAGGGTAAAAAAGAAACCTGATCCTGTCAAACCCAGCCCTGTGATCGTCGATCCTCCCATAGTGCTTCCGGATGGGTATTGGTCTCTCACTTGCGAGTGGGATTTTACTCCAGAAGGAAGCAGCGAATCGATTCACTTCGAAGTTCCTATTCACGTGGTTGAAGCAAACTATACTGAATTGTTCAACCGGCAGCGCCACCGCGAACAATTTCAGCTCTATGCCGAAGAAGCCTGTGATGAGGTCGACCAATTGGTCTCACACTTCAGAGATATTCACTCGCGCTATAACTGGGACTCTTATACCCAGGCGAGTAATGTGCTCGCCTTTGTGCAGTGTTTTATTCCTTATCATCGGGACATCGACACCAAAAATCTTTCAGACTATGCTAGATATCCCCTGGAGACGCTCTGGGATCAGAAAGGTGATTGTGAGGATGTCGCCATCCTTTGCGCCGCGATTTTGACCCGTCTGGGTCTCAAAGTCGCCTTGCTGGGTTACCCTGGTCACCTGGCATTTGGCGTGGAGACATCAAACGCTCCCGGCATGAGAGACCTGATACGAGACCCGAATTATCCAGTTTCTTATTATTATGGGGAGAGCACCAGCAAATATTGGAAATTGGGCCAAATCCCCGATAGTTATCAATGGACCACCGCCGAATTCTTCCGGGTTCATGAGGCAAACTGGAAATTTTAGAAGTAAAAATGAGGTAATAATGACCTTCAATCTAACCCCCGCCGACCACCAGGCTATCGCAGACCTGGAGAATGTTATGCTAATTCTCTTGTTTGAACGAGAAAAAGACAAGAGCAGTTTCTCAGCCGAGACGATTGCTTATATTGAGTCCGTGCTTGACAAGTTTGGCCCTGTTTTCGAAGAGCAAAAAGGCGATCAGCTTGCCTTCGCGCAAACCGCCAAGTCCTTTCTGAGCGCGTTATTGGCACATCAACCTTTTAGAGAGTTTGTTGATATTTCTGACGATGCCTATGTCGAAAACCAAACCCGGTATTTAAGCCCCAAGGAAACCGAAATAATTCGGCAAGCTACGGAGCAGGCAATTAATCAAATATTGAACCACTTCGAATTGTTAACGCAGCAAATTGATTTGGATCAAAAAGCGGATATTGGTAAACAGAAAAATGTGTGAGCCTGGCAATAAGGCAATTTTCAATGAAACATCGTTTCTGGTCAGGCTCTATTTTGACGATGCTCATTCGAACCTTGGTCAGCTCTTCGAGTCACTCAAACCGGATCTGCCGTTAAATTTACCAGACGTTTTTCTTGCGAAAGACGCTGATCCACAGATCATGTATGTCTACGGGTGTCAGAAGAATGGGCTGAGTGAATGGGGCGAGACAGAAACTGAACTCTTTCAGAATGTTGCCACTCAACTTAAGAAATACCAGGATATCGGCTTTGTTGGTGCCAGTGTCATTTACCAGGCTGTTTATGATAATTTACAGAGTGATAGCGGTGATTTAGCCATTGATGAATTGAAGCGGGCGGGGATCGCTCGTCAGGGCGCTCACGTTTCTCAAAAAATCCCTGGAGGGGATTTATTTTTATTGGGTTGTCCTCCGATGAACACACTTGGTGAGCCATATTTTCAGCCGATTGTCCGCTACCTGGCTCTCTGTCAGTCTGATTCCGAAGCTACACTAAACTCCTATCTTGCGAATGCTGCGTTTTTTTCACGCGATGTCGCACTGATAAAAGCACACCAGAACGTCCACAACTTTCGTGTACGTTCTTCTCCTTCTCAAGATAATTTGCAAAACATACTCGACAAAATTGCCAGAGAGATACAGGAACTTTTTAACAAAACCGATTTGCTGAATGACAGTGCCAAGGCTGCCCTCAACAGCCTCTCCGGGTCGCTGAGCTGTCTCTTAAAGTTCTATATCGAGGTCAACAGTACTGCCACCTCGATGGTCGGTCAGAAAAGCAACTATCAGCACAGCTTCGATGCTGAGCCGGTTGAGGTCGCAGAGGGGCAGGTCTGGTGCTTCCTCCGGGAACGCATGAACACGCTGAATGAAGAGCTGCAGATCAAAATCTCTGAATGCCAGGCGGTGCTGGAGGCTGCCCAACAGGCAGTTTCGATGGTGCAAACCCGCATCGACCAGGCGGATGAAGCCCTCGAGCGCGAACAAGAACAGCGCCTGCGCCGGCGTGACGAACTGTTGGCATACATGGGGGTTGCCATCGCCTTGCCGGAGTTGATTAATTATGACGTTGTGGAAAAGATTCTGACCAGTTGGAAGATCTACTTGATTCCGATTGGCTATTTTTTCGTCCAGTGTGGATTAATTGTGGTTATCGGGGGCTTGATTGTCCTGTTCATAAAAAAATCAAGCTTTCGAAAACCGAGGATAATAGATGAAGCGAAATCAGAACAGGGGTGTAATGAAT
>JAAZHX010000200.1 GCA_012510495.1 Smithella sp. | reverse complement strand
GTAGGGCGCCATCATCAGCTCGATGGCGTGGAAGTTTGGCAGGATATGTTCCTCAATCAGTTTGTGGATGCTGCCTTCGCCATATTTTTGCTGATTGTGGCTGATGGCAAGGCGGATGGCCTCTGCGGGGAAGGTGAGGGTTCCCGCGGCTGGGTCCAGGATGGTCACGTCCGGCGAAGCCAGGCCGTCTTCCTTGTCAAATCGGCTTTTTAGCAGGCTGTGTATGCTGCGCACGATGTAGCGCACCACGGGCTCGGGGGTGTAGTAAACGCCCCGTTTTTCGCGCAGTTCGGGGTCGTAAACGCTCAAAAAGGTTTCATAGAAGTGGACGATGGGGTCGCTGCCTCTGCCTTCCACATAGTAGCGGTGGAGGATTTTTTTGATGTCGGTGTTATGGAGGATGTCGGCAATGTCTTCGATCTGCACCGCCAGGGCTTTCGGCGGCTCTTCCAGGCTGATATAGCGGAAAATGTTTTTCAGGATGCCCAGGGTGCCGGGGATGTTTTGGTAAATCAGTTCGCGGTGAAATTCGCCATCGCTGCGGGTTCTGGCGGCAAAGATGCCATAGGTGAGGGTTTGGGCGTAGAGGTCGGCAAATTGCTCGATGCTGAGCTTACTGATCAGCATTTTTTTGAAGGCCTCATAGAAACCGGGCAAACCCTTTTGGGGAGCGTCTTCCTCCTCGCGATATTCCAGCTTCATGATGTGCAAAATCTCGTCACGGAGGAATCTGGTGCGCTTTGCCAGGGCGTCTGCCAGGCTTTGGGGGTCGGTGATGGCGGGGAGGTCAAATTCAAAATAGCGCTCCAGGAGGCTGTCCATCTCTGCCACGTCCTGCAACGGAGGTGTTTTCTTCATTTGGGTGGCGTTGATGGGACTGGCGATGAGGGCGCTTTGGGTCAGCTCTCCGTGTTGGTAAAGGCGAAACTCAAAGAAGTTTGTGAGGATGAGGTTTGGGAAGGTCTCCAGATAGCGCTTGAGCTGGGGCGTGACGGCGATGGGGTCAAGATGGAGAGTTTCGGGTTTTTTGGCTTCGATGTATCCTGTGATGCGCGCTTTGCCGTCCCACACTCTGAAGTCCGGGTTTCCCGCTTCGGTGGCTTTTGGCAGGATGAGCACTTCGCAGTTTTTTTTGTGTGTTTTCAGCGCCCAGGCGTCGATCATTTCCTTCAGGATGTGGTAATATGATTCCTCGCGTGCGTTGCCATCGTTGATCAAGGCCTGTGTCTTGCTCAGGTATTCGGTGAGTATTGCTTTCACTTTTTGTGTCCTCTGTGTGCTTTGTGCAAGCTTTTGTGTGTTGGTCTTTTTGGTCAACTCTTTTTTGTTCACGCGGATTTCGGGGTGGCGAGATGGCGAAACGGCATTGGTTTTGGCGTTGTAACGTTTTAGCGTTTTAACGTGTGGTGTGGTTACGGGAGTTGCCGCTAAAGAGCAAAGCCGGGAGGTGATTGCAGGGCTTCATTATTGCCAAGGACTGGATTCCTCACGTTGCTCGGAATGACGGTGGGCTCTGGCTTTGGCTGTGTTGTAACAGGTTTTCGTGCCTTAAAAACCAATTAAACTAAGAGGGACTGGATACTATCGCTTCGCTCCAGGAT
>JAAZHX010000149.1 GCA_012510495.1 Smithella sp. | reverse complement strand
GATATAATAGCAGGTGGATAGAACAATGGGGAGTATTTAATACAACTCCGGCCAGTGCTTCCTCCATAGCGATGTTATATGACATGAGAAGTGCAATGCCAGTAGGCACTCCAATAAAATATCTTACTAGCAATGGCGGGCCTTATTATGGCATTGTCACCGCTATAACGTCTAATCTGCTAACCATAGCAGGCCCACCGCTATCAGGAACTATCTATATGATATGGGTCGGGCCGCCTGAATTGGTCTCCCAGGTGGATTATCTCATCCCCGGAGCATATGCAGCCGCGGCAAACAATACCCTGATCAAGTCGTTCCAAAAATCTTTCTCGATCTGGCAGGGCCCGCCTGCACACTTGGTAAGGATCAGTCACAGGGCTCTGGTGGCCGATTCCGGGACCGCTCCAAGGGTGACAGCTTCCATCGAGGGCAACATAGTCGGAACCGACAATTCCAACACCGGACTGCCAGTTGCCACAAGTTGGACACATACCACCACCGGCATAAATGCCAGCAATTACAGGATAGACCTGAATGATGCCATTGAGCTGAGAACCACCCAGGGCGGATCTGGAAACTCTACGTATCTCACTGCGACCCTGACATTCGTATCGGAGAAATGAACATGCAAATATCGAGGCGCATTCCTTTACTGACATTGGATTATCAGGCGGTATATCCGCCTGATTATACCAGTACATATATAAAATCCACTAATCATTATGGCCTGGGATTCGAGCCCTTTTTAGCTGTGTGTCCGTGGTTGCCATATTCCGGTAGCAGGTACGAGAATTCCTGGATGACTGCAAGCGGGCATGTCACTAATCAACGGTTCCATATTGACCTGGGATCAACCCTTATCCTTCGCCGGATAGCCTACAACAATAGCCATCATGATGGCTATAATACCAACGTGGGCGTTAAAGATTTCACACTGCAAGGCAGCAATTCGGCATCAGCATTTAACAACCTGAATTATGCTACGGATAACGATTGGACAAATCTATCGACTGATATATCTTCCATGCTCCAACATACTGAGACCCTGGATGGAGAAGAGACGAAATATATCAATGTCAATGGCGCCGGAGCATATCGATATTACGCCCTGAAATGTGCAAACAATTGGGGATCTACTCAGTACATGGGCATAAGAAAGCTTTTATTCTACGTGTGACATATCAGCATCCGGGGCTTGCTTCGCGATGGTCGATCAGAACGCGCCGATGGAGGCTAGCATCACCGCGGAAGGCTGCAGGACTTCGGGGAAGAAGCTGGAGACGATGGAAGGGGCGACTTTCGAAGAGATCTAAAAATAGGAGGCATTGGGCAGAGATCATCTGCCCGGTGAACGGCTAGGCCACCTCCTCGACCTGATCCCTTGCATCCTCTCCATCCTCATCAATGATGTGCTCCGGGCATCTGATGATCATCTCGCCTGCCGGAGCACAATATTTCTGTCCAAACACCCATCCATCCAGATCTGTGGTTTTCTTGCCACAGACGCCACACACAAATACAGTTTCCATTTTCGTATCCTCCAATTCTTGTATTTCATCTCCAATACCTAATACGCATTATGAGTATATATAGCTTACGATGCGTAATCTATCTTTTCTAATATCGTCTACTGTGGGTAGCGTAAGCTATATATACTTACGCGGCGTAATTGGGTATCATGGCAGAAAAGTCAGAGTTCGATGCAATTGTGAACGCGAATTTCGCGATCTCGATCCCAGCCGCGACACGCGACAAGTTGGGCATCGAGAAAGGCGACATTCTCCGCGTGATGATCGAGAAAGTTCCCAAGATAGGAGGATCGAGACGATGAAGAACATGGACCAGCTCTACCAAGAGCATTTGGAAAGCCCCTATGTGGAAACCCCCCTAACCAGATCGATGTTCGAACGGCTGTATGCGCGATTCGAGGACGTCGAGGCAAAGGCGAACGCTGCTCTAGAGGCACATCAGTGGGAGCTGCATGACTACTTCGATCGCGAGAGCCAGAAGCTGTGCGCGAGGCTGGGATATTGATGGCGGAAACACGCGAAGATCAGATCAAGCGGGCCTATGAAGATCTGCGAACGGCCCGCATAGAGATGCATGAAGCATCAGAGAAAGACTTGGCTGCAAGGACCACACTCAAACAGAAGGAAGCGGCCTTGCTCCTGAGCGGTGCTATCGTCGGCAAGAACGCCGAGACTCGCGATGCCCAGCTCAAGGAAGGCTGCAAAGGAGAACTGGAGGCAGTTGAGGCCGCTAGGCTAGAGAAAGCAGATGCACAGCTCCGTTCTGATCTGGCAAGCATGCGGGTTCAAGAGCTTCAGTGGCTCATCAGGAATGACCAGGCGACGGCTGATTTGGATGCGCGGGGATATGTTCCGTGACTTGGGGAGGGACCGAGGATGATCGGCAGAGATAATATAGCCCTTGCCATCTGGTTGGCGGCCATTTTTGCGATAGTGTGCCTGTTCTACTTGGTATATGCGCAGGCCGCCGTCCTCACTATCACTGGCTCGGCGGTGGGGCACGGGATATGCAACATGACCGTCCAGGCCGATATCATATCAGCCAACATCAGCCAGGCGGTCAACTGCTCAAGCTGGCAGATTGTGGCAGGCGGGTGGACGGCATGAGCGTCGGGACAATCGAAGGAGGGATTTAATGACAGTCGTGGAAACTTATTACATTGGCCTCGATGAGCTCGAGGCCAGCATGATGGACGAAATCGCCGAGCTGAACCGGAGCATCCTGCTCCTCACAAAGCTCCGGGATGAGAAGATGAGAACCTTCCAGG
>JAAZHX010000112.1 GCA_012510495.1 Smithella sp. | reverse complement strand
GCGTATATATAGCGGAACATTGCATTTGAGGGATGTTATTAGAATATCTGAAAAAGAGAAAATAAAAATCACAGAGATGTGTGTTCCGACAAACGGTGAATTATATTCATCCGATACAGCCTGCTCTGGTGATATTGTAATTTTACCAAATGATGTTTTGCAGCTAAACAGTATTTTGGGGAACGAAATACTGTTGCCGCAGAGAAAATTTATTGAAAATCCTCTCCCTATGCTCCAAACAACGATTGCAGTAAAGAAATCTGAACAGCGGGAAATATTGCTTGGGGCACTTACAGAAATTTCAGATGGCGACCCTCTTTTAAAATATTATGTGGATACTACAACGCATGAGATTATACTTTCTTTTTTGGGGAATGTGCAGATGGAAGTCATTTGTGCCATCCTTGAGGAAAAATATCATGTGGAGGCAGAAATAAAAGAGCCTACTGTTATATATATGGAAAGACCGCTTAGAAAAGCAGAATATACCATCCACATAGAAGTCCCGCCAAATCCTTTCTGGGCTTCTGTCGGGTTGTCCATAGAGCCGCTCCCTATTGGAAGCGGAGTGCAGTATGAAAGCAGAGTTTCACTTGGATATTTAAATCAATCGTTCCAAAATGCGGTTATGGAGGGGGTTCTTTATGGCTGCGAGCAGGGGCTGTATGGATGGAAAGTGACAGACTGTAAAATCTGTTTTGAATATGGATTGTATTATAGTCCTGTAAGTACCCCCGCAGACTTTCGGCTGCTTTCCCCTATCGTATTGGAGCAGGCTTTAAAAAAAGCAGGGACAGAACTATTAGAGCCATATCTCCACTTTGAAATTTATGCACCGCAGGAATATCTCTCACGGGCGTATCATGATGCTCCAAGGTATTGTGCAGATATTGTAAGTACTCAGATAAAGAATGACGAGGTCATTCTGAAAGGAGAAATCCCTGCTAGATGTATTCAAGAATACAGGAACGATTTAACTTATTTCACAAATGGGCAGGGAGTCTGCTTGACAGAGTTAAAAGGATACCAGCCAGCTATTGGTAAATTTATTTGCCAACCCCGCCGCCCGAATAGCCGTATAGATAAGGTTCGGCATATGTTCCACAAGTTAGCTTAACAGCTTGCAAAAGTCATATAAAATGAGATTTGAAAGGATTAGAGACTAATTATGATGAAATGCGAATGGATATTGTGTCCTGTTTGTGGGAGCAAAACCCGTAATAAAATTAGGAAGGACACTGTTTTGGAGAATTATCCCCTTTATTGTCCAAAATGCAGACAAGAAAGATTGATTAAAGTTGACAACTTGAAGATAACTGTCATCAAAGAGCCAGACGCTTAAGACGCAGAGCCGATGAAATTGTGGAACAATTCACGAATCATCGGCTCTTTTTGTTTCGTATTTGAAAGAACAAACTCACCAAATAAAAAAAACGATATTCGGGTGGGTTATTTTGTTATACCCTAAATTACCCTCTGAATTTGTTTTTAAATTTGGAGGGATTTTTTTATGTCCTTTTTTCGGGCAGTTATCTATCTGCTCATACGAAGCAAAATTTATCAATACATAGCATATCAGAGAACGGCAGGAAACCAGTTAAAAAAATTTCTGCCAGTGCAACGGTACTTCTCACCTTGAAAGTAGAAGTACAATCTCCATACAATAGAATTACTATTTCCTATAACCGTAAAGGTCACAGAGCCTTTGCGGTTTTTCTTTTGTCGATTTTTGTTGGAAAGTGCCGTAGGGCTGTTTCTGATATGCGGTGTCGTTCTCCGCCTCTCCATCTGGATTTTTTACATTTCAAAAATTCAGATGGGAGGTATTTATGGTGAAATATGCACCAAGAAAGGTATATATCAGAGAAAGTGGCGGCTATGTGGAATTATCCTACACGGAGTTCTGCCGTTGCAGGGAATCCGACCAGACCTATATGGACAAGCTGTTTATCCCCATTCAAGGCTGTCTGCTTGAAGTCGTGAGGGAGCAATACACAGACTTCTACCGTGACAAGGAACGGTGGCGTTATCTGCAAAAATTAGATACAAAGAATAGACTGCTATCTCTCGACGGATTTACGGACAGCGAGGGGAATCCTCTGGACTTTATCACTGATGAAGCGGTGGACATTGCAGAAACCGTTGTCAATGCGGTCATGGTGGACAGGCTGAAAGCCGCCCTGCCTTTGCTGTCGGATAGTGAACAGGAGCTGATACAGGCAATCTTTTTTGACGGACTTTCCGAGCGTGAAGTCGGGGCGAGGTTGGGCATAACCCAGAGCGTTGTAAACAAACGCAAAGCCAGAATCCTAATAAAACTAAGAAAGATAATAGAAAATTAAAATTTAAGGCGTTCAGCCCCCTTGTTTTTTCCTTTGGGAAGATGAGGGGGCTTTTCTCTGCCCTCTCAATCAATTCTGATTGGAGGAAGTAAGAATGGCATACAACCACGGACGGGAGGACAGGAAATGGCGTATCTGGAAAGAAGCGGAGGAAAAGCTGCTGCGTGAGTGCGGCGTTGATGAAGCGACCATTGAGCAGATACGCATGGCGGACAGGGCAGACTTCAATTCCAACAGGCGGTTTTACCGATGGACGAATGACGTTGCGGAATATCTTGAGGACATGGCAGGCAGGGAGCGGCAGGCGGAAGTGGGTACGGTTGCGGAGTTACTGGAAGAGATTGAGAGCGAAAATCTCTATCAAGTATTAGTCACGGTGGACGGGCGTACCTTGAAAATCGTCCTGCTGAAAATGCAGGGGTATTCCACAAAGGAGATTGCCCCGCTTGTGCATTTGACGACTGGTGCCATCTATGCGAGGTTAGACCATCTGCGGAAGAAGCTGCGGAAAATTTTATAGCTTCTAAAACAGCCTGCCATCCTGCGGGCTACTGGGTGAGGGATGGAAATCCCCTCACTCATTTTTTGCAGGAGGACAACAGGATGGCATACAGGGTTAAGGCATACACGCTTCGGGAGGAATCCACGGAAAGCGGCACAAGGTATTTTATCAGCTTTAAGGACGGGCAGGGCAAATCCCACGAGTTGGAAGTGTCGGAACAGTTCTTTATGGAGTTTCGGCAGATGGAGCGCAGGAACAGGAATCTTTTCTAATGGGACGAGCGGCACAGGGAGTTTAACGAGGTATGGGACGAAACCCTTTACAGACGGGCGTTGCGTGTGCCTAAGAGCCTTGATGAACGCATGGTTGAGGAAGAACGGAATGAAACGCTCTATAAGGCGGTTGGGAGCCTTCCAGAGATACAAAGGCGGCGTTTCCTGCTCTACTACGAGTATGAGTTCAATTTTTACCAAATCGCCGCTATGGAGCATTGCACCGCTTCGGCAATACAGAAATCTGTTGCGATTGCAAAGGAGAAAGTAAAGGCGGAAATTGAAGAAATATCTCCAACCGTGACCGACACCGCCCGAAAAAGAAATCTGTTTTTTATTTGTGTGGGATTGGCGGCATTACATACTCTCACTTTTTTCCGTGGGAGTAAATCTATTTTTAAGGAGGTCAACGCCTATGTGCAACGAAAACAAAGACACCGCCCGAAAGGAGGAAAGCCATGCAGAAGTTACAGACAGTCAACGCCGAAACGCTCCTTTATGAACCGCTTGAGAAACCATCCTTTGTGGTGGACAGCCTTATCCCGACAGGCTTATCGCTGTTCTGCGGCTCACAGAAGATAGGCAAAAGCTGGCTCATGCTGAAGCTATGCTTATGCGTGTCGCAGGGAATCCCTTTATGGGATATGCCGACAATGGAGGGCGATGTGCTTTACCTCTGCCTTGAGGACACGTTCTGCCGCATACAGGACAGGTTATTTCGTTTGACGGACGAAGCAAGCGGGCGGCTCCACTTTGCCGTGGCAAGCTGCAAGCTGTCAGACGGTCTTATCGTGCAGCTTGAAGATTATCTGAAAGATTACCCAGACAGCAGGCTCATTGTCATTGATACCTTGCAGAAAGTCCGTACAGCTTCAAAAGACAATGCCTATGCAAGCGACTATGGGGACATCTCCCTCATCAAAGACTTTGCCGACAGGCACTCTCTGGCGGTCATTGTCGTACACCACATCCGAAAGCAGAATGACAGCGACGTGTTCAACAAGGTGTCTGGGACGACAGGATTAACGGGGAGTGCGGACGCTACCTTTGTTCTGGAAAAGGAGAAACGTGCGTCTGACACCGCCAAGCTGTATGTGACGGGCAGGGACACGCCTTATCAGGAATACACGCTGCGTTTCCGTGATTGCCGTTGGGAGCTTGTGGAGCGGAAAACGCAGGAGCAGCTTGCGAAAGAAACGATACCAGATGTCCTTTTTCGGTTGGTGGATTTTATGAGGGATAAGGAAGAATGGATAGGCACGGCAACGGAACTGTTAGCCGCTATGGGGGAAACGGAAACCATACCCACGGTGATTACGAAATGGCTGAATGAATACCGCACCACATTTTTAAGCGAGAACCGTATCTGCTACCAGTACAGCCGCAGGAAAGACGGCAGGCGGATTGCCCTTGCAAGGAGGGCGGGTGACAGCGGTGATGGTGGTGACAGCGATATTAGGATACCCCCCTGTTACTGTCATTGACGCTTAAAGCCATGTAAAGCTGGCGGCTCTGCCCTGCGGGTGACAGCAGTGACGGTGGTGACAGTGATTTTAGGATACCCTGCCGCTGTCATCCCTACGGGAGAACACCCCGTAAACGCAAAATGCAGGCGTGAGATTTACTCGCCCTTTTCGGTCGTGTAAAACCACCCCTGCGGTCAGAAAAATCATTCCGATTTTTCCGACTGCGTTTACAGGGTGTAACACACTACACTTTGCCCTGCAAAGTCGTGTGCCAGACGTTCCCTCTGGACTCCCTTAAGGCAGGGCTGTGCCCTGCTATCCTACGCCTTACGGCTTCGGATAAAAGAATGGCGGCATGACGGTGACGGCTCTTGCGAGGGGGGTATCCCAAAAACACCGTCATCATCGACATGACCGTCATGCAGGGGGTGAGGGTGACAGTTGCGGCAGTCGGCAGGGGGTATCCCAAAACTGCTGTCACCACCGTCACCGCTGTCACCCCAAAGGACGGTCACCCGCCGAAAGAAAGGAGGAATCCGCCTATGCCTTATGCAATCCTGCGTTTCCAGAAACGAAAAGCGGGCGGCGTTGCGGCTTGTGAACGCCACAACGAGCGGAAGAAAGAAGCCTACAAAAGCAACCCAGATATAGATATGGAACGCTCTAAAAACAATTACCATCTCATAGCACCACCAAAGTACACCTACAAGAAAGAGATTAACCGCATGGTAGCCGAAGCGGGGTGCAGGACAAGGAAAGACAGCGTGATGATGGTGGAAACGCTCATCACAGCTTCACCAGAATTTATGAACCAGTTACCGCCCGAAGAACAAAAAGCGTATTTCCAGACGGCTCTTGACTTCATTTCGGAGCGTGTTGGAAAGCAGAATATCCTCTCCGCTGTCGTCCATATGGACGAGAGAACGCCCCATATGCACCTCTGCTTTGTGCCGATTACGCCAGACAATAAGCTGTCAGCGAAAGCTATCTTAGGCAACCAGAAATCATTATCCGAGTGGCAGACCGCCTACCATGAGCGGATGTCCTCACGGTGGAATCAGCTTGAACGGGGGCAGTCCTCAATGGAAACCAAGCGGAAACACGTCCCCACATGGCTCTATAAATTAGGCGGCAGGCTTGATAAACAGTATGAAGAAATCGTGTCTGCCCTATCCGACATCAACGCCTTTAACGCAGGGAAGAAAAGGGATAAAGCGTTAGATTTACTCTCTGCATGGCTGCCAGACGTGGAGAAATTCTCTAAGGAAATCGGGAAACAGCAGGCGTATATCGACAGTTTGAAAGAGAGAATTGGGCAGGAATCAGACTATGCGGGGCGTATGCGTGATGAAAAGTACGAGCAGGAACTAAAGGTGCAGAAAGCGAATCAGAAGATATTTGAATTGCAGAGAACCAACGAGCAGATGGGGCGGCTGCTGTCAAAAATACCGCCCGAAGTGTTGGAAGAATTGCAGAAAAATCATAGAAGCAGAGCGAAAGAAAGGTAGATATGTGAATGAAGAAACAGGATTTTAAGGTGTTAAAGACCAAAGACTTGTACCCGTTCCCCGACAATCCGTTTCATGTGGCAGAAGATGAAACACTGTCAGAGTTAGCGGAAAGCATCAAGGAATTTGGCATTGTCACGCCGATAATCACACGCCCGAAAGAGGACGGGGACGGTTATGAAGTGATTGCAGGACAGCGGCGTGTCCGTGCTTCTGAACTTGCAGGGATAAATACCGTGCCTGCGTTTGTCCTGCCCTTAGACCG
>JAAZHX010000216.1 GCA_012510495.1 Smithella sp. | reverse complement strand
GTCATGATTCAATCGCGAACCGGCAGCGGCAAGACAGGCGCTTATCTGCTGCCGATTCTGCAGAAAATCGATATGCGCAAAAACGCCGCCCAGGCGCTGGTCCTGGTTCCCACCCGCGAACTGGCCCTGCAGGTTTCCCGGGATGCGCAGATGCTGAACGAGGGGACCGGCCTTAAAACGGCGGTTGTTTACGGCGGCGTCGGTTACGGCCCGCAACTCGACGCCTTCCGGTCGGGCGCCCAGCTGGTGGTCGGAACGCCGGGACGTATTCTTGATCACCTGCTCAAGAACACCCTGACGCTGGATCACCTGAAGATGCTGGTTTTTGACGAAGCGGACCGGATGCTGTCCATGGGATTTTACCCGGACATGGTCAAAATCCGCAAATATATTACGACTGGCAAAATCGCCAGCAGCATGTTTTCCGCCACGTTTCCGCCGCAGGTGATTCGCCTGGCCGGCCAGTTTTTGCGCGATCCCGAACTGCTGAGTTTAAGCGGCAACGAAGTGCATATCGCGGAAAGCCAGCACATTTATTACCTGGTGCCGGGGATGCGCAAGGAGCGCTCGCTGGTAAGGATTCTTGAAATCGAAAATCCGGCCTCGGCCATTATCTTCTGCAACACGAAAGACACGGTCCATTACCTGTCCGTCGTCCTGAAGCGCTTCGGATACGACGCGGATGAACTCAGCTCGGATTTGGCCCAGAGCGCGAGGGAAAAAGTGATGGCGCGGGTGCGGCGCGGCGCGCTGCGCTTTCTGGTGGCCACCGATGTGGCGGCGCGGGGCATTGACATTCCCGATTTGTCGCATGTATTTCAGTACGAGCCGCCGGAGGACCCGGAGGCTTACATTCACCGGGCAGGCCGCACCGGAAGGATGGGGTCCAGCGGCGTGGCCATTTCGCTCGTCGCGGAAATGGAAAAATTCAAGATCCAAAGCATTGCGCGTTTTTACAATATTGCCATGGAAGAACGTTCCCTGCCCGGCGATGAGGAGCTGGAGCGGGTGGTGACCGAAAGGATCATCGCCCTTCTGGAGGCGCGTCTGCGCGGCCGCGACAACCTCCAGATCGAGCGCATGCAGCGCTTTAAGCCGCTGGCGCGCAGTCTGGCACAGTCCGAAGATGAGCTGGCCATCATCACCATGCTGCTTGACGATTACTACCAGCAGTCTCTGCATACGCCGCCCGCGCAACCTGCGGCGGATGACGCGGAGGAAGCGGGAGCGGCCGGGCCGAAACCGAAGCCGAAACCCCAGCGCCCGAATAAAAGGCTGCGGTCAAGAAACCAGAAAGAGAAAAAGCAACCGCAACAACCATAACAGGTTGACTTTTCAGACGCCGTGATTTAATACCAAAATCATTCAGGACAAACAGCAGGGGATTGATGAGGCCATGAAGAAGAAGGATTTATTAAATAAGCCCGTTCAGCACATCGACATCACGAAAATCAATGCCGTGGACATGATCAGGGCCATGAAGAAAATGTCCTTCTCCGCGCGCGACCTGGCCTCAGCAGCCGACATTTACGACCGGATGCTCAAAGAGAAAAACTGCGCGGTGATTCTGACGCTGGCCGGCTCCACCAGCGCGGCGGGCTGCATGCAGGTGTATGCGGAACTGGTGAAAAACAACATGGTGGATGCCATTGTGGCAACCGGCGCGTCGATAGTGGATATGGATTTCTTTGAGGCGCTGGGCTTCAAACATTATCAGGGAACGCCGTTTGTCGATGACAAGCTGCTGCGCAGCCTGTATATCGACCGCATCTATGACACATTCATCAGCGAAGACGATTTGCAGCATTGTGACAAAACCATCAAGAAAATTGCCGACATGCTGGAACCCCGCCCTTATTCGTCCCGGGAATTCATCGCCGAAATGGGTAAATACCTGACAAAAAACGCCAAAAAGAAAAATTATCTGGTGCAGACAGCCTACGAAAATGATGTGCCGATTTTTTGCCCCGCGTTTTCGGACAGCTCCGCGGGTTTTGGTCTGGTGCTGCACCAGGTGGAGCACCCGGACAACCACCTGTCCATCGATTCCGTCAAAGACTTCCGGGAGTTGACCGAAATTAAAATCAAGGCCGGAACTACCGGGCTTTTGATGATCGGCGGCGGGGTCCCGAAAAACTTCGCTCAGGATACTGTCGTTTGCGCTGAGATTCTCGGGCATGACGTTGACATGCACAAATACGCCGTCCAGATTACCGTGGCGGATGTCCGCGACGGCGCCTGTTCCAGCTCCACGCTCAAGGAAGCCAATTCCTGGGGCAAGGTGGATTCCTCCTGCGAACAGATGGTTTACGCGGAAGCCACCACCGTTTTGCCTCTGCTGGCCAGCTACGCCTATCACAAGGGAAGCTGGAAAAAGCGCAAAAAATGGGCGCTGTCCCGGATTTTTGCCGGCGGCTCCAAAAGTCTTAAGAAAAAGTTTTAGATACCCAATCAAATAAACGGGTGCCCTTAGCCCGTCTTCCTAATCTGCGTCAGTGTGATTGTGAAAAGGGGCCGTCCCATCATGGATCGGTCGCGCGTGACGTTCCACGTTTATTGCAGCACAAGACAAATCTTTTTGCAGTAAAGCGTCACCGTATTGGAAACCGTTTCTCACTATCTTTCAAAAGGAGGGTTCTATGGGCAATGTGTATTTGGAAAAGCCGTGGTTGAAAAATTACGACCAACATGTTCCACCCGCGCTCCGGTATGAGGAGAAAAGTTTTACAGAGTTATTTTCGGAAATTGTCGCCAGGTATCCCGATAAGACCGCCCTCATTTACATGGGGCGGTCGTTGACTTTCCGGGATGTTGATGTTCTGTCCAATCAGCTCGCCCATTTTTTCATCAAAAACGGCCTGAAGCCGGATGATGTCGTGGGGCTGCATATGCCCAATATTCCGGCGCACTACATCGCCGTATTGGCGGCGCAAAAGGCCGGATGCATCACCACGGGATTGTCTCCGCTCCTGACGGTGCATGAGATGGCGCACCAGCTTTCGGATTCGGAGACGAAGATTGTTCTTACAGTGGATGTGCTCTATTCCAAAATAGCGGAGGTGGCCGATCAAGCGCCCTTCTCGACCGTGATCGTGTCGGAGATTGCCGACTTTTTGCCCGGCGTGAAACGTGTGCTGGGGAAGCTTTTGAAAAAAATTCCCACGGCGGAGGTGAATCCGGTCCCCGGGAAGACCGTTATGCGCTTCATGGAGGTCATGAAGGAAATGCCCAAAGACCCCGTGGCGGTCAAGCGCAAATTCGACGACGCCATCTTCATGATGTACACGGGAGGCACCACCGGCCCGGCCAAAGGGGCCCTGCTTACCCAGCGAAGCTACCTGAGCAATCGCCAGCAGACCCTGGCCTGGTTAGACATCGAGCCGGAGGATATCGCTCTTTCCGCCTTTCCCCTTTTTCATATTGCGGGACTTGCCCTTGGCGGATTCACGCTGACCCGGGGGGTGACCCAGATCTGCGTGCCCAATCCGCGCGATACAAGCTTTATCATCGAAGCGATGAAAAAATACCGTCCCACCTTCTTCGTGAACGTCCCCACGGTCTTTTTTGAACTGCTGAAAAATCCCGGATTCAAAGCGCTCGATCTGAAAGGACATCTCAAATGGTGCATGAGCGCCGCCGCGCCGTTCCCGGCGGAGAACATCAAAGAGCTCGAGGCGATTATCGGCGAGGGAAATTTCATTGAACTCTACGGCATGACGGAGATGTCGCCGGTAATGATTTGCAACCCCCTCAAGGGCAGGAAAAAACCGGCGTCCGTCGGCATGCCGTTTCCCGACACCGAGGTTCAGCTCATCGACACGGCAGCCGGGAAGCCCGTGGCGCAGGGAGAACCGGGTGAGATCGTCATCCGCGGACCGCAGCTCATGCGGGAGTATTTCAACAAGCCCGAGGAGACTGCCAACGCCGTTCGGGACGGGTGGATGCATACCGGAGACGTGGCGAAGATGGACGAAGACGGTTACTTTTACCTGGTGGACCGGGTGAAGGATATGGTGATCGTGTCCGGATTCAAGGTTTTCACCCGGGAGCTTGACGAAATTCTGGTCAAACACCGTGATGTGCAGATGGCGGCAACCATCGGCCTGCCCGATCCTGAGCGTCCGGGATCGGAGCGCGTGGCCTGCGCCATTGTTCTCCATGAAGGCGTGGGAAAAACCGATGCCAAAAAAGAAGAAATCCGCGCCTACCTCAAGGAGCACGTGGCCTCCTACAAGGTGCCGCGCGTGATCGAGTTCATGGACGAGCTTCCCACAAGCGGCGTGGGCAAAATCTTGAAGCGCGAATTGAAAAAGCAGATGATGGTTTAGGGCGCAATTTTCGGCAGACGGAAGCCCGCGGGGACTACTCTTCCCGGCGGGCTTTCATCTGGCGGCGGGTGGCGTCGAGCTCCATCTTGCGCAGGCGCACGCTTTGCGGGGTCACTTCCACCAGTTCGTCTTCAGCGATGAACTCGATGGCCTGGTCGAGCGACAGAATTCGCGGCGGCCGCAGGATCACTGTGGCGTCCGAGGTGGACGCCCGCATGTTGGTGAGTCTTTTTTCCTTGACGATGTTGACGTTGAGGTCCTGCGAACGGTTGCGTTCACCCACGATCATGCCCGCGTAAACCTCCGTTCCGATATCGACGAGCATTTCGCCGCGGTCTTCCATGGCGTAGCTGGCATAGCCCGTTACGCGGCCGGGTCGGTCGGCCACCAGAACGCCCGTGTTGCGCTGGGGAATAGCGCCGAACCACGGCGCATAGTCTTCCAAAAGGGAATTCATCACGCCGCCGCCTTTCGTATCGGTCAGAAACTGGTCCCGAAATCCGATGAGGCCCCGCGAGGGTATCAGAAATTCCATACTGACGCGGCCGCTGCCTTTGTTGACCAGGCTTTCCAGTCTTCCCTTGCGGATAGAAAGCTTTTCCGTCGTCCGGCCCACGAACTCTTCGGGGATGTCTAGAAACAGACGTTCCACGGGTTCAAGAATTTTGCCGTCCTCTCTCCGGGTGATGACCTGCGGTTTGGATACGGTCATTTCGAACCCTTCGCGGCGCATGGTTTCAATCAGGACGGCCATCTGCAGCTCACCCCGCCCGCACACTTCAAATGCGTCGGTACGGTTGAGCTTTTTGATCCGGACCGCCACATTGCGCAGCGCTTCCTTTTCGAGTCTTTCCAGAAGATGGCGGGACGTCAGATACTTGCCTTCCCTGCCGGCAAAGGGTCCGTCGTTGACGTAAAAGATCATGGAAACGGTCGGTTCATCCACCATCAGCCGGGGCAGGGCCTCCGGATGGCCTTCCGACGAAATCGTGTCGCCGATGGTGACGTTTTCCACGCCGGCCAACGCGAGAATGTCTCCCGACTCCGCGGAAGCGACCGGTTTTCGGGTCAGTCCGTAAAACGTATAAAGCGCGGAGAATTTTACGCCGGGGACGATCCTGTCTCCGGCGCAGAGGCTGTAGGGCCTGTTCATTTCCAGCCGTCCGGCCTGCAGGCGGCCCACGGCGATCTGGCCGATGTAGGGATCGTAATCCAGATTGGTCACCAGAAACTGCGTATTGGCGCCGTCGTCGCCCGCGGGGGCGGGGATGGCTTCAAGAATCGTCTGCAAAAGCGGTTGCAGATCGGAGCTGTCGTCACCCGGGGTTTTGTGGCTTACGCCGGTTTTGGCGTTGGTGTAGAGAATCGGGAACTCAATCTGCCGTTCTTCGGCGTCCAGATCAATAAAGAGATCATAGGTTTCGGAGATGACTTCCCCGATGCGCGCGTCCGGCCGGTCAATCTTGTTGATGACGAGAATGATCGGCAGGCGGCGGGCCAGCGCTTTTTTTAAAACGAAGCGGGTCTGGGGAAGGGGCCCTTCGCTGGCGTCCACCAGCAGTATGGCGCCGTCCACCATGTTGAGGCTGCGTTCGACTTCGCCGCCGAAATCGGCATGTCCCGGGGTGTCCACAATGTTGATTTTGACGCCCCGGTATTCGACGGCCGTATTTTTCGCCGCAATCGTGATGCCGCGCTCCTTTTCCAGAGCCATGGAATCCATCACGCGGTCTTCCACCGCCTGGTGCGAGCGAAAGACGCCGGTCTGCTTGAGCATGGCGTTGAGCAGCGTGGTCTTGCCGTGGTCAACGTGGGCGATGATGGCGACGTTTCTTAAATGATCTTTCTTCATGCTTCTCTTTTTATAATGAAGTTTTCCGGGCGCGTCCGGGATTCCGGCGGCAGGAAGCGCAACCGGCGGGAAGTCCCTGAAAAGATGTATTTATTTACAAAACGTGCTGCTCCATAACAAAATATCGCTCATTAAACCAGCGATTTTTTTAAAGGGTTTCCCTCCGCTCATCGCCCATCGCCCATCCACCATCTCCACCCCGGCCTTTACAAATCACCCCTGAATCACTATACTTTCGGCGTAGTTAAAAAACGAATCCGAGAGGCGTGGGAAATGACCTACATCAAAATTAATTTCGGCGGTAATTTTGAAGACGAATTTCAGAAAGCGGTGGACGAAGTTTTCCATTTGGTTCACCCGGCCTTCAAAAATTATGAATGCATCTGGCGTCCCGGCGTTGATGTGTGCGAATCGGCAGACGAAGTGATGGTGCTGGCCGATATGGCGGGACTGAACAAAGAAGATCTGCATATTGAAGTGAATCGCCTTAAAATAAAAATTTCCGGCATTCGCAAAGGCGTTCAGCTTTTGCAAAATGCCCGGTATCGCCAGGCGGAAATTCCGCACGGATATTTCGAAAGAAGCGTTGCCCTGCCGGCGCTTGTGGACGCGCAGTCTTCCGTCGCCTCTTATGCCGACGGCATTCTGATGGTGCGGATGAAAAAGCTGCCGGTCAGCAAGACGCAGCGCGTGTCGGTCATTTTAGAAAAATAGCCCGCGACGACCGGGGCGGCAACAGGAGGTTACAATGACGGAACAAAACGTCACGGAAAATAAAAACACATTCAATATTCCGGAAGTGATTCCGATTCTTCCGCTGCAGAATGTCATGGTGTTTCCCAAAACCATGATCCCGCTGGAAGTTTCAGGCAACGCGTCGGCGCTGGTGGATGAAGCCATGACCAAAGACCGGCTGGTGGGCCTGATCATGTCCAAAAAGGAGCCGGAGGAGGGGAGGCGCCACACGAAGGACGATCTGCATTTCATGGGGACCTGCGCCGTGATTCTCAAAATGGCCAAGACGTCGGAGAATCGCACGCAGCTGCTGTTGCAGGGCCTCAGCCGTTTTTCCATCGAAGAAACCATCAATGGGAATCTGTATCAGCAGGCGCGCATCCGTCTGGTCGATGAAAAGGAAGTGAAAGATCTCGAAACCGAGGCGCTGGTGGCGAACCTGCTGACGCTGTTTGACCGGATCCTGAAACTTTCGCCGTTTCTGCCGCCGGAGTTCGGCCCGATGGCCAAGTCCATTGGCGAAGCGGGAACTCTGGCTGATCTGATCGCGTCCATTATCAACGCGCCGGTGGAAGAAAAGCAGAAAGTGCTGGATACGGCCGACGTTAAGCTGCGCCTGAAAGAGCTGACGCGAATGGTCAATCACCAGATGGAAGTGCTTGAGCTGGGCAACAAAATCCAAACCAAAGTCAAGGACGACATCGATAAAAACCAGCGGGAATATTATTTGCGCCAGCAGCTCAAGGCCATCCGCCAGGAGCTGGGGGAAAGCGACGAAAATACGGTGGAGACGGACGAGTACCGCAAGAAGATTGAAGAGAAAAATCTGCCCGAGGAAGCCAAAAAAGAGGCGCTGCGCGAACTGGAGAGGCTTTCACGCATGCATCCGTCTTCCGCGGAATACACGGTTTCCTCAACCTATCTGGACTGGATGACGTCATTGCCGTGGCATGAAGGAACGGCGGACAATCTGGATATTGTCGCGGCGCGCAAAATTCTGGATGAAGATCATTACGGACTGGCCAAACCGAAAAAGCGGATTATCGAGTATCTGGCGGTCCGCAAACTCAAGCCGGATTCCAAGGGTCCGATTCTTTGTTTTGTGGGACCTCCGGGCACGGGCAAGACGTCGCTGGGGCATTCCATCGCCCGGGCGTTGGGACGCAAGTTCTGGCGCATCGCGCTCGGCGGCGTGCGCGACGAAGCGGAAATCCGCGGCCATCGCCGCACCTACATCGGCGCTCTGCCGGGTCGGATCATTCAGGGCCTGAGGCGTGCGGAATCGAACAATCCCGTGTTCATGCTCGATGAAATCGACAAGCTGGGCAGCGATTTCCGCGGCGATCCCTCCTCGGCGCTGCTCGAGGTTCTGGACCCGCAGCAGAATAACTCGTTTACGGATCATTACCTGGATGTGCCGTTCGATCTGTCGAAAGTGCTGTTCATCGCCACGGCCAACATGCTGGACACGATTCCGCCGGCGCTCCTGGACCGTCTGGAAGTGATCGAACTGACCGGCTACACGCAGGAAGAAAAGGTGAAGATCGCCGAAAAATATCTCATTCCGCGTCAGCTTGCGGAAAACGGCCTGACGGCGTCACAGTTCAAACTGACGGGCAAGGCGCTTTCCACGATCATTACCGGCTATACGCGGGAAGCGGGCGTGCGCAATCTGGAGCGTGAAATCGCCAACGCCTGCCGCGGCGTGGCGGCACAGATTGCCGAAGGGAGCCTCAAGTTCAAAACCGTGACGGAAAAAGACGTGCCCCGTTATCTGGGAGCAGTGCGCGTGCCCACCGACATCGACGCGCGGATCACAAAACCGGGCATCGCCATCGGCTTGGCCTGGACACCCGTGGGCGGCGACATGCTATTTATCGAAGCCACCGCCATGAAGGGCAAGAAGGGACTCACGCTGACCGGACAGCTGGGCGACGTCATGAAGGAATCCGTCGCGGCGGCGTTGAGCTTTCTGCGCGCCAACGCCGAAGAACTGGGCGTAGATCCGGAATTTTTCGAAGACCGCGACATCCACATCCATGTTCCGGCGGGCGCGACGCCCAAGGACGGCCCATCGGCGGGCGTCACGATGCTGACGGCCCTGACATCGCTTCTGACCAACCGCAAGGTGAGAAAGCAACTGGCGATGACCGGAGAGATCACGCTGCGCGGCGCGGTGTTGCCCGTGGGCGGTATCAAGGAAAAGGTGCTCGCGGCCTATCGCGCGGGAATCAAAATCCTCATTTTGCCCGCGTGGAACCGGAAGGATCTCGATGATATTCCGGCCAACGTTCAGAAAAAGGTGAAATTCCATTTTGTGAGCGACATGATGGAAGTGCTGCGGCTTGCGCTGGAGCCGGCCAGAGAAAAACCGGTGAAACAGCAGGCAGGGAAGAAAGCGGTAAAGCCCGGGAGCGCGAAGCTGACGGCGAAAGAGAACAAAAGCAAAACGAAAGTTACGCGTAAACCGGTTACAAAAAAGAAATAGCTTTTCTGATCCCCTCATCAAAACCTGAGGGGATCAGAAGATGTCTTGACTCATCCACGTCAGGCTCTCCCTAATGACTTTTTACGGGGACGTCACTTTTTTTCTGAGAGTTCTGTGCCGGAGCCTGTTTCGCGGATTCAGCAACGGCGGCATGGCACTGGGGGCGGCCTCGGGAACCTGAAGCTGCCGGAGCAGATGAAGGGAGGTCTGTATGTTCGGCTGCCGGGGGTGTTTTAAAAAGAAATAAGCCATACTGACGAACAGATCCCGGGGGAAGATGCCGCTGATCTTCTTGAATCCCAGGCTTTGAAATCCATCGCGGATAATGGTGTCACAGCTCCTGGTCAGGACATGAAAACCCCGGTACTTGCCCGGCTCTTTCGGGTCGGGCGGCGTACTGTGGATTTTTTCCAGTTCGGTGAAAAAAAACCCGGAAAGCCTGCGCGTGTCAAGGCCGGAAATTTTCAGCACGTGGATGTTCCGCATGAAAAGCCTGCCGAACTTGTCGTAGTAGGGCTTTTGAAGATCGTCCAGATTATCGCGTCCGCTCGCCGGATCCGGCGCGAATTCGCCCAGCGCCGGCCGGAAAAAATATTCTTCCGGACTCATGGCCTCATTCTCGTTCATCCAATGAGAAAAGTTGAAGACTTTCCCGTTCGCCAGAACGGCCAGATGCCCCAGAAACGAAAAGGGGTATTTCACGAGCCGTTCATTGAAGTAGAGTTCGACAAGGGAGGCATCAGGAACAGGCGCATCCGGCCACAGGAGAATGACGGGTTTGCCTGTTTCATAATCGATTTGCGGAAGTTTGCGGGCGCATACCTTCTTCCCGCTCCAGTGCGTCACATACCCGCTCCAGATTTTTTCGCCTTCCAGCTGTCGGCTGCCGTCGTTACCGGACAAAAAAGACAGTTTGCCGATGTTGGTCAGCACACCTCTGTAAATGATGTTTTCCATGGCAGGGAGCTCCCTTAACGGTCTGTGCGGCGGGTTTTGATCAGAGAAAAAATTTTCCGGGATTGAAGAGATTTTCCGGGTCGAGCAGGACCTTCAGGCGCTTCATGAGGGCGAGGCTTGCCCCGTGCTCCGTTTGCATGAAGCGCCTTCATGACGATGCTGCGGGTGGCCTCTTCCACGCGCGCCCAGCGCTTCGCGTCCTGCGGATCGTCCATGACGTGGACATGGATGTTGCCGTCACCGGCATGGCCGAAGCTGTAGCGCGAAAGAGGCACCGCCACGTCCATGATCAGAGGCAAAAGGCCCGTGTGATACCGCTTGATGGATTCATAGGTCTGATGGCGGATTTTCCACAGGCGCGCTCTTTCTTCAGCGCCGATTCCCTGGTCGATGGAAAGAGCGCCGTTGGCCCGGCAGATTTCCTCCACGAAAGCCATTTCTTCCGCCAGACCCTGCCGGCTGTATCCGGAAAATTCCATCAGCAGCGTGGGATTTTCTTCCAGTGCCAGGTTCCTGTCGGCGTTGAGCACGCGCACGGCCATGAAATTCACCGGCAGACCGGCAAGCTTCAGCGTGGCTTCCGTGATGATGCCCAACATCCCTTCCGATCCGGTAAAGAGAGCGGGCAGAGACGGCGTATGAAAGGATTCGTCGTGGGAATGCAGATGACGGACGGATTCGCCCGAGGAAACCCGGTGTTGGTCGAGGATGGCTTTCAGTTCACTGAAATCAGTCATGGCGGTCATGTGTGTGGTTTACGGAAAGTTTCCCGGCCTCGTCTTCGGCCTCTGCTTCAAATTGGCCCGTTTGGGCAGTCTGGCGCGTAAATTCCTCGATCGAGCTGCTGTAACGGGCGATGAAAGTTTCGATGAGAAAGTCAAAAGGCAGATCATCAAAGGAGCCGCGGTCGTTGATGTATTCCATGTGCCGCCGTCCCTCCATGTCGAAGGGGTGAAGAACCGCGTCGGATTGCCCGTCCCAGTCGAGCGGCTTGACTTTGAATTTTTCACAAAGCGACAGGTTGAAGGTCGGTGTCACTTTCAGCCAGCGGCCGTCCAGCAGGACATCATTATAGCCGTGATTGTAAAAAATGTCCGTCTTCATCATTTCTTTGAGGCGCCTGGTGGTCAGGTGATTGCGGACATCGGCCAGATGAATCCGGCAGGCAATGCCCTGCGACCGCAGCAGCGCGGCCAGCAGGACCGCTTTGGTCACGCAGTAACCGTACCCCTGGCGAAGGACAGTGGTCGCCCGGAACGCCTCGCGCCGGGGATCGATCCGGTAGGGGTCGTAATAGATTCCGTCGCGAACCGCGAAGAAGAGTTTGACGGCCTTTTCCCGGGGTGTTGCCGCGTCTCCGACGGCGTTTTGAGCGAAAGCCCGGACCTCCGGGGCGTCCCGCTCGATAAATTCCGTGTGCGCTAAATACAGTTCGTTCATGTTCTGCCTTTTTCAGGGTTGTGCCATGACCTTGACGGCGGTCGGATCCTGAAGCTGCGTCCGAAAAGCCTCCGCGGCCTGGTTTAAGAGGAAATGGGGTGAGATGATTCCCCGGGTGTTCGCTTTGCCGCTTTTCAGCAGTTCGATCACGCCCAGTCCGATCACCGCCGCGATGTCCGACGCTTTGGGCCGGCCGCGAATGACGCCGTGAGGAGCGCAGAGGGGATTGGGAACGGTTTCAGTTCGAATGTCCTTCACGCCGCGCAGGACCGCCGCTTTCATCTTTCCCTCCGGAGATGGACATTTTGGACTTATATTTCAAAGAAAGGCTTCCCTGTCAAGCCGTTATCCCCGGTGGATGAACAGGCGCAGGGCCGGATTCGCTGTTTCGTTCGCGGCGCGGAGCCATCTGCATGACGGCTCCGGAAACGCGGTTCGTTCAGATTCCGGAGTCAAGCATAGACCACATTTTGTCGAGGTTGATCCGGGGTGCCTGATCGCCCTGGATGGTCAGAATGCCGAGGTCGGAAAGGTCCCGCATGGACCGGCTGATCTGGCCCGGCTCTTTTCTGGTCAGTCGCGAAAGCTGCTCAACATGCTCTTCAACGGTGGCTTCGGGCTGATCGAGGATTTGCAGGAGGATGAGTATCTGCGTTCTACGATGCGTGAATTCTTCCAGGGCCGCGTTGGAATTTTTCAAGCGCGAGGCGAATTCGCGCAGCATAGCCAGCGCGTCTAATAACCTGATAACCTGAAGGTCACGCGAGGTCACGAGCGCCACGCACTACATCGAGCTGGAATGTTGTAAATGTAGTGCGGACATTTATGTCCGCGAATGGCGTGGTTAAAACCCCGCACTACTTTTGATCCTGTCCAATTCTGGTGCCGCTCTACTTTGGAAAATCGATCAGGCGGCAGACGCTCAGGAAAGACTCCACTTCTTTAAAAACTTCCCGTGCGATGGGGCCGAGGACAATGCCATGCCGGTTAAAATCAATCCAGGCGAAGCGCTTTTGATGTGAGCCCAGGCGCTCATAGATGGCAGGCCCGCTTTCCGGGGCGACCTTGGGGTCGTGCCGGCCCTGGATGATCAACGCGGGAATTTGAATGTCGGCCAGCCTCCGCCGGACGCTTCTCATCAGCTTTTTAACCTGCACGAAAGAGCTGACCGGGCAGAGGAGGTAATTGATGTGGGGATTGTCCGCGTCATTTTTGACGAATTCCACGGCCAGTCGGCCCTGACCACAGCGAAGGCAGCACAGGTTAAAGCCGTGCAGAAGATCGGCAAACCTCGATGAAAAGCTTTTAAACCGAAGGGGCGCGCTGACGGCGATCACTGCCTCGAAATCACGGGGCTTGAGGATAACGGATTGCAGCGCAAGACCAGCGCCTGTGGAAAAACCGGCGACCAGGATTTTGGTGCAGCAGGTTTTCAGAAGTGCGTGTCCGCGATCCACTGAAGCGAGCCAGTCCTGCGCATTGCGCGTCGAAAGATCTCCGGAAGAAGTTCCGTGCCCCGACAATCTGGGCGCGTAAACGGTCAGACCCCCGGCGTGCAGAAAATCCGCCCATTCGCGGACTTCCGCCGGCGCCGCCATCAATCCGTGAATGAGCAGCACACCGGTGTCGGAGCCGGGTGCCATGAGCAGGAAAGGCATGCCGATTTCCCGTGGTTTGCTCTCGCCCGCCTTGTAATTTTTTTCATGCTCCTGAAGAAATAAATTCAGCTCCTCTGCCAGTAGCAGGTCCGTGGCAGGGCCGGGTTGTGCGGGCGGAAAAGACGCGCTCATCATTAAACGCCCGGATGGGAATAGACGCCGTAGATCATGGCGTAATGAAGGATGCCGCCGATCAGAACCATGACGTGAAAGAGTTCATGGAAACTGAAAATTCCCGGAATCATCCGGGGCTTTTTGACGGCGTAAATAATGGCGCCGATCGTAAAGGAAACGCCGCCCGACACCAGTAGGATCGCCTGGGAAGAGGTCATGTTGGCCAGCATCTGCTTGAGGGTGAAGAGCGCCGACCATCCCATGAACAAATAAATAACAGCGTACAGCTTTCGGGGCGCCCCCGGGAAAAAAATCTGTGAAATCAGGCCGACGCCCACCAGGCTCCACTGGAAGGCAATCATCAGCCACTTGTGGGCGCCGTTGAGGCAAAAATAACAGATCGGCGTAAAGGTTCCGGCAATCATGAAAAAAATGGCCAGCCGGTCCATTTTTCTCCAGAAAGACAGTTCATCCTCTTTCTTTTTAAAGGCGTGGTAGAGTGTGCTGGCGGAAAAAAGAAAAACGACGGATATCCCGTAAATCAGTGAGGTGACGAGCCCGGAGGCTGAATCGCTGGCGGTGATGGCCAGATAGACGGTTCCGATAATGGCGGCAACCGCTCCGGCAAAGTGTGAATAAAAATTAAACAGCTCCTGCGTTTTGACTTTCATAACTCTCTCCCTGAAAGAGATATATTCTCTTTTCGCGTGAAACCTGTTCACAGATTTCTTTAAAAAGCGAGGATAAAATATGGCGAATGGGCGGGCGGGCGGCTGCGGGGAGCGAAAAGGACACAAAGCATATTGCAAAGACGTGTTTCCTGGGCTATGTAATCCGCCATGCGCAGGATATTGAATTTCATGATGATGCTTCTGGCGGTGACAATGATCACCGCGTGCGAGAGGCCGCCGCAGGCAGGGAACACCGGTTCCAAAGGGGACAAACCGCCCGCCTATGGCGATATTCTGGTGCGGGGCGATATCGGGGACGCGAGCAACCTGATTCCACTTCTGGCTTCCGATTCGGCGTCGCACGCCGTGGGCGGCATGGTTTTTAACGGTCTGGTCAAGTACGACAAGGATATGAACATCACGGGTGATCTGGCCGAATCCTGGGAGGTTTCGCCGGATGGCCTGTCGATCACCTTCCACCTGCGTAAAGGCGTCCGGTGGCACGACGGCCGGCCCTTTACCGCCGCCGATGTGCTTTTCACCTATCAGGCGACGGTGGATCCCAAAACGCCCACCGCCTATGCCGGGGATTTTCAGAAAGTTAAAAAAGCCCGGGTTCTGGACGACCACACCTTTCGTGTCACCTATGACAAACCTTTTGCACCAGCTTTGATCAGTTGGGCCGCCGCGATGATGCCTGAGCACCTGCTCGCGGGGAAGGACATTACCCAAAGCCCTCTTTCACGCCACCCCATCGGAACCGGTCCCTACCGGTTCAAGGAATGGGTGCCCGGTCAGAAAATCGTTCTGGTGTCCAACGAGAATTATTTTGAAGGGCGCCCCTATCTGGACGGCCGGATTACGCGGATCATCCCCGACACCGCCACCATGTTTCTGGAGCTTCGCGCGCAGAACCTCGGCATGATGGGACTGACGCCGCTGCAGTATACGCGACAGACGGAGAACAACCTGTTCAGGCAAAATTTCAACAAATATCGCTATCTGGCTTTTGCCTACACGTATCTGGGCTATAATTTGAAAAACCCGCTTTTCGCGGACCGGCGCGTGAGGCAGGCCATATCACACGCCATCAATAAAGACGAAATCATCAGCGGGGTTCTGCTGGGACTGGGCAAACCGGCGACGGGGCCTTACAAGCCGGGCACCTGGGCGCACAACGACAAAGTGAAAATCTACTCCTACGACCCGGCCAAAGCGCGGGAACTTTTGAAGCAGGCGGGGTGGACGGACGCAAACGGCGACGGTTTGCTGGACAAGGACGGCCGGTCCTTTGAGTTTGAAATTCTGACCAATCAGGGCAATGAGACCCGCCAGAAATGCGCGGAGATTATTCAGCGGCAGCTTGCGGAAGTCGGTATTGCCGCAAAAATCCGCGTTCTGGAATGGTCGGCGTTTATCACCCATTTCATCAACAAACGGCGCTTTGACGCGGTCATTCTGGGCTGGACCATCCCGCCGGACCCGGATGCGTATGACGTGTGGCACTCCGGCAAGACCGCGCCGGAAGAGCTCAATTTTGTTTCCTACAGCAACCCGGATGCCGACGAGATGCTGGAGAAAGGCCGCGGCACGTTCCATCAGGACGAACGGAAAAAATACTACGATCGTTTTCAGGAAATTCTGGCCGAGGATCAGCCTTACACGTTTTTGTATGTTCCCGACGATTTAATCATCATTTCAAACCGCGTTCGCGGCATCGAGCCGGCGCCCATCGGCATCGGCCACAACTTCATCCGCTGGTATGTTCCCAGAGAAGAGCAGAAATACACGATGACCCGGTAGCAGGAAACGATCGCGGCCCCCTTGCGGGCGGCAAGGCCGTTCCCCGCCGTCAAATAAAAAATGCTTGACAATAGAACGCACGTTCTATATAAGACGGGCCATGAAAAAAATCCGCGACATAAAATCCGTAGAACAGAGTCTGGTGTCGTTTTACCGTCATCAGAAGCGCATGCCCACCTATGCTGAAATGATGGATCTGTTTGAAGTGCGATCCAAGAGTGTTGTTTTTTACTGGATAGAGAAGCTCATTGAAAAAGGCATTCTGGAAAAAGACGCGCAGGGATTTCTCAAACTGTCGGGAGTTTCCTTCGGCATTCCCCTGGTCGGCAATGTGGCCGCCGGGATTCCCGCGTCGGCCGAAGAAAACGCGCGCGATGTTCTTTCCATGGACGAGTACCTGGTGGCGAGGCCCGAGACTTCCTTTTTACTACGGGTTTCGGGCGACTCGATGACCGGCGCGGGCATCATGGATGGCGATCTGGTTATCGTCGAGCGGGAACGGACGCCCCGAAGCGGCGACATTGTGCTGGCTGAAGTGGACGGCCAGTGGACCATGAAATATTTCCGTCGGCAGCGCGGGAAGGTCGTTCTGGAGGCCGCCAATCCGGCTTATCCGGCGATTTATCCCAGAGAAGAACTCAAAATAGGCGGCGTGATCACCGCCTCCGTCAGAAAATACCTGATGTAACCCGGATCAGAAAACAGGGAGTCAAAAAAATGAGCGCGATCACCGGTGTTTCGGCATTGCCCGGCGGCATGGACAGGCCTGGGAGCGTCAGGCTGAATCGGGAGTCGTTTACGGCGGAAAAACACACAGTGCGGAAGAAAGGCCGCTACGCGGCGATCGTATGGATCGATTGGCTGATTTCCGGGGCGGGCGCCGTGGTTTTGGCCCTGTCCGCCTTTTATTTCGCCCCGATTGTCGGATCAATTTTCCTGAAATAACGGCGCGGTGCAAAGGGGCACTTACACAATCTTCCTGTCAGAGGTTGGTATTGTTTTCCGCTTACCTTCCCTCTCCAATTTCCAGAATCTTGTCCACGTTGAAAATTCTTTTTTCCCGTCGCTCCAGGCAGAAAGCTTCGAGACCCAGGTATGGATAACCTTTGTATTCCATATTCCCCATGAACAGGGGTCTCACCGTCCGGCGCGATTTTTCATCCTGACCTTTGAGGTAAAGGATTTCGATGCTTTTCTTTTCAGCAATCGCCGCTTCAATCCATTTCATTTTATCCTCGCGGCTGAATGTTTTGGCGGCTTGAGCAACCTGAAGATTTGTAAGAAACTTCACCACGCGCCAGTCCATTAAAATATGATTTTTTTGAAGCGGTTTTTTGAGAACAATGCCGTCGAGGGTCGTACAACGCGACAGCGCCACGTACATCTGCCCGTGGGCAAAGGTGCCCCGCCCCACGTCGATCACCACGTTTTCAAAGGTTTTCCCCTGGCTCTTGTGAATGGTGACCGCAAAGGCCAGACGCACCGGATACTGCCGGAAAGAACCGACCTCCTCCGAGTGCAGCTCTTCCTTTTTCAGGAAAAACCGGTAGATTTTCCAGATGTAGGGAGAAATGCGCGCCGTGTCGCCGTTGTCCAGTTCGGCTACAATCACATCCTCGCCGTCGTCATCCTGCTCAAACCTGCGAATTCTGCCGATGGTGCCGTTCATCCACTGGCCCAGCGAATCGTTGTTGAGCATCATGATCTGTGCGTTTTTTTTCAGTTTCAAATCCACCGCGGTCGGCAGATATTCCTTGCCGAAATCGCCTTCGATCTGGCCGACGGTTCTCCAGATTTTCCCCGGCAGTTCGGTCAGCCGCTTTTCATTGATCGCGTCCGCCAGATCGTTGGTACTGGTGAGAGACAGATAAAAGGAACCGGGGGGTGCTTCAAAGAGCGGATCGCAGCGCGAATTAAACCTGGCCAGATCGTCATCCGTCACGGAGCGGTTGCGGATGGTGTTGAGCAGCCGGACAAATTCATCGTCCTTCTGCCGATAGACTTTTTCCAGCTCGATATACTCGATGTCCAGTTGATCAAAGGCGTTTGCGCTGAAAAAATAGGGCGTCGGGTAATGGCTTTTGAAAATTTCGCGCTCCGCCGACGAGACAACCGGCGGCAGCTGATACAGATCGCCGATAAAAATCATCTGCACGCCGCCGAAGGGTTGTTTTTCGCTGGGGCCGTTGAAGCGCAGGAATTTGTCGATGCAGTCCAGCAGATCCGCGCGCACCATCGAAATTTCGTCAATCATGATGGTGGTCAGCTTTTTATAAAGGGTCGGCCTCTCCTTTCCCCCCTTTTTCTTTCGTTTGATCGACGCCGGCGTCACATTCGGCTTGAAATGAAAAAAGGAATGGATCGTCTGGCCTGCGACATTGACCGCCGCCACGCCGGTCGGCGCCAGAATCACCACTTTCTTTTGGGTGGTATCGCGGAAGTAGTTGAGCAGCGTTGACTTTCCCGTGCCTGCCCGTCCGGTGATCAGGATGTTTTTCTGCGTATCTTCCATGAGCGAAAATGCCCGCTGGAACTCGGAATTGAAATCGATCTCGACCGTCCTGGATGGTTGATTCATGGCCTCTTCCTGTGTGGCGCTGTTGTTCCTAAACACAATTTGTTTCGGTATTCAATCAGGATTATTTGATTTTCCGGAGCCTCTGGTGTAACACATAGTCGGCAGGCGGCCCATTCCATTCATAACGGCCTGATCGCGCTTCCCCAACCCCACGCCTTTTATCACGGCGAGGACGCCAAAGGCGTTTTCTACATGAAGGAATTTCTGTCCCGGGGAAAAACCGGCGGCTATGTCGAATACCTGTTTACCAAAAAGGGCCGGACTGCGCCTCTGCCCAAACGATCCTATGTTCTGCTGTTTAAACCCTTCGGCTGGGTGGTCGGAACCGGATATTACCGGTAAAGCGTCTTTTGAGATCAACAAAAAAAGCCAGGGCCCTGAAAACCCTGACTTTTTTGTTGCCGGGGCCTTCCGGGCGCCCGGACGAAATCATCAAAAATGGCGGCGCTACCAGACTTCCGGGAAAGCCATGTTGGTATATAAATCCTCGAGTTTTTTCTTGTGGCCGCGTTCCATCGACGCGAGCTCCAGGAAAACCTTTTTCTGCGCCTTGTCCGCGCTTGTCTTGGCCAGTTGGGTGTACATCTGCATGGCTGCCAGTTCGCTCTTGATGGCGATCACCAGACCGTCAACCGGTTTCAGATCGGTGGTCAACGGGGGCGTGGGGAGCTCGTCCACAACTCTGTAGTCCGCCGACTCGGAAAATTGAAGTTCCCCGGCCCCTTTGTCCAGAACGCCTTTTAATGTGAGCTTGTGCTGGGCTTCTTCATCGGCAAGCTTCTGGAACAGCTTCTTGAGATTCGCGTCCTTCGCTTTTTTGGCCACGCCGCTGTAGAATTTATTGGCTGCGACTTCCGCTTTGATGGCGTTGGCAATGATCTTTTTGAATTCACTCCGAGTCATGGTTTCACTCTCCTTAATGTTTTATGGGTATGCTGTCCAAAAAGCCTTTTTTCAAATTCGTTCTGCGCTGTTTCATGAATCCGTATCATGACGAAAACCTGCTGGTCACACGTGCTCCCTGTAGCATAGCTGATTTTCATTGTCAAACGACTCGCGAAGAGCCGCCATACGCCGCGTGCGCATCGACGCGGGGCTGCGCGTCGGGAAGTATTCCGGGCGCCATAAGTTCATCAGGCTCGTTATGCCGGTATTTAAGAACTTTTCTGTTGGTATTCCTTTTACAATATAGTAATATCAGGTCAAACATCGAAAAAACCAGGCGAGCAGATTAAAATTGAAGCGGAGATTGATCAAAGGGTATAGCAATGGATATGTGGAAATTCTTTAACATCACGCATCGCGGGCACATTCTCTGCAATCCGTTGAGTGTGGGAAAGCTTGAACAGCATCTGTAAAAACCAAACCATGAAAGGAGATTGAAGATGAACGACGGGAAAAAGAAACTGACAACAGCCGCGGGAGCGCCCGTTGCGGACAATGAAAATGTGCTGACTGCCGGCCCGCGGGGGCCGCAGCTGCTGCAGGACGTCTGGTACCTGGAAAAGCTGGCCCACTTCGACCGCGAGGTCATCCCCGAACGGCGCATGCACGCCAAAGGTTCCGGCGCCTACGGTGTCTTCACGGTAACCCATGACATCACCAAATACACCAAGGCGAAAATCTTTTCGCAGATCGGCAAGAAAACCGAGCTCTTCCTGCGCTTCTCGACGGTGGCCGGCGAACGCGGCGCGGCTGACGCCGAGCGCGATATTCGCGGCACGGCCATTAAGTTTTATACCGAAGAAGGCAACTGGGATCTGGTCGGCAACAATACGCCTGTCTTTTTTCTGCGCGATCCGTTGCGTTTTCCCGGGCTGAACCGCGCGGTTAAACGCGATCCGCGCACCAACCTGCGCAGCGCCAAAAACAACTGGGACTTCTGGACTTCGCTGCCCGAAGCGTTGCACCAGATCACCATTACCATGAGCGACCGCGGCATACCCACAAGCTACCGCCATATGCACATGTTCGGCAGCCATACCTTCAGTATGATCAACGCGCGAAACGAACGCTTCTGGGTCAAATTCCACTTCCGTACTCAGCAGGGCATAAAAAATCTGACCGATGCCGAGGCCGAGGCGGCGATCGGCAAATGCCGCGAGAGCCATCAGCGCGACCTCTACGACGCGATCGAACGCAAGGATTTTCCGCGCTGGACGCTGTTCATCCAGGTCATGCCCGAGAAAGACGCGGCCAAGATATCCTACAATCCGTTCGACCTGACCAAAGTCTGGTATCACAAGGATTTCCCACTCATCGAGGTCGGCGTTCTTGAGCTCAACAGGAATCCGGAAAATTATTTTGCCGAGGTCGAACAGTCGGCCTTTAACCCCGCGAATATTGTGCCCGGCATCGGTTTCTCGCCGGACAAGATGCTGCAGGGGCGGCTCTTCTCCTATGGTGACACCCAGCGTTACCGCCTCGGCGTCAACCATCACCAGATTCCGGTCAACGCGCCGCGCTGTGCGACAAACATCTACCATCGCGACGGTGCCATGCGCGTTGACGGTAACCAGGGCGGAACCCTTGGTTATGACCCGAACGGCTATGGCGAATGGCAGGACCGGCCGGAGCTGCGCGAACCGCCGCTGGCGCTCGACGGCGCCGCGGACCACTATCCCCAGGATGACGATTATTATACACAGCCGGGCAAGCTCTTCCGTCTGATGAACGACGCGCAACAACAGGCGCTCTTCGACAATACGGCGCGGGCCATGGGCGACGCGCCCCGGGAAATCAAAATCCGTCATATCGGCAACTGCCTTAAGGCTGATCCTGCCTACGGCGAAGGCGTCGCCAAGGCCTTGGGCATCGGGACAAATGAAACGAAATGATGGTGAATGGCAACAGGGGCATCCGGGCCGACGCGCCTGGCATACGACGGCAAGGCGCGCCGGAATAACCGCGCATCCGGAGTGCACGGGGCTGCAAACCATTTTTACGAGTTCATCAAAATTAGTCTTGACATCTCTTTTACGGTTGTGTTAGGCAAGTGCCAAATGTGAAGGAAGGTTTATCGGATAATGGTAAAAAGTTTTTTCAACAGCAACTGGTGGTGGCAGGCGATGAATGTCTGCCCGTAGGCTCCTGTAAGTTACCGAGCATGGGCAGGGAGGCTCCTTCCCGTGACTCGTCAATGGATTAGAAATGCCATGGGAAGAAAATCCCATGGCATTTTTTTTGGCCCCGGCTTGGACCGGGCGCTAAAATCGTTTGCTGAAAGGAACCCGAGAATCATTCTTGTAAAGGAGAAAAAAGAGATGGAACAGGTCAAAACGTTATTGGAAGATCATGAAATACCCAGGCAGTGGTACAATGTCATGGCGGATATGCCCACGCCGATGAAACCGCCCCTGCACCCCGGCACGCATCAGCCGGTCACGCCGCAGGATCTGGCGGCTATTTTCCCTATGAACATCATCGAGCAGGAAGCCTCCGCCCGGCGCTGGATTGACATTCCCGACGAGGTCCTGCAAAAATACGTTCTGTGGAGGCCGTCTCCCCTTTACCGGGCGCGCAATTTCGAAAAACTGCTGGGCTGTCCCGTGCAGATTTATTATAAAAATGAAGGCGTCAGCCCTGCCGGATCGCACAAACCTAATGCGGCGGTTCCGATGGCCTACTATAACCGGGAGGCCGGAACTAAGCGCATGACCACGGAAACCGGCGCAGGTCAGTGGGGAAGCGCCCTGGCGATGGCCTGCCAGATGTTTGATCTGGCGTGCCGGGTTTACATGGTCAGGGTCAGTTATGAACAAAAACCATACCGCCGTCTGATGATGAATACCTGGGGAGCGGAATGCATTTCCAGTCCCAGCAATCTGACCGAGATCGGACGCGATGTTTTGGCAAAACACCCGGATACTCCCGGTTCCCTGGGCATTGCCATCAGCGAAGCCATTGAAGATGCGGTGAGCAGCCCGAACACGCACTATGGCCTGGGCAGCGTGTTGAATCACGTGATTCTCTACCAGTCGATTATCGGTCTGGAAGCGCAGAAGCAAATGCAAAAGCTTGGCCTTTATCCCGATGTGGTCATGGGCTGCTGCGGTGGCGGGAGCAACTTTGCCGGCATTTCCACGCCGTTTGTCTGCGACAAGATCCACGGCAAGAATGTGAAGATTGTCGGAGCGGAGCCCATGTCCTGTCCCAGCATGACCAAAGGCCCGTTCGCCTACGATTTCGGAGACCTGGCCAAATCCACGCCGCTGCTTCCGATGTACACGCTGGGCCACGACTACATCCCCGCGCCGATTCACGCGGGCGGTCTGCGCTATCACGGCATGGCGCCCATCGTCAGCCATCTGGTCCGGGAAAAACTGATTGAGCCCAGAGCCTACGATCAACTCAAAACCTTCGATGCGGGCGTCAAATGGGCCCGTTCCGAAGGCTTCATTCCCGCGCCGGAAACCAACCACGTTCTGGCCGCTGTTGTGGATGAAGCGATGCGTGCCAAAGAAGAAGGAAAAGAAAAGATCATTCTCTTTAACTGGAGCGGCCACGGCCTGGTGGATCTGGTCTCCTATGATGCCTACCTGTCGGGCAAACTGGAGGCCTACGAACTGCCGGATCACGAAATCGAGAGAGCCCTGAAAGCCATTAAGGATTTCCCAAGGCTGTAAGGACTTCAATGATATGATGCAGGGAACGATTCGAACCACCCTTGCGGGCGGCAGGCCGTTTCCTACGAAAGCCGTCAGGGAAATAAAATTTCTTGACGGTTTTTCTTTTTTTCGTCAAGCTGACGTGCAATGAAAACCCCGCATGATCATAAAATCACCCGCTGCCCCAAATTGGGCGACGAAATGACATTTGCCTACTGTTTGCGGGAATCGGGGGATCTGCCCTGCGCGCGGATTATTTTTTGCTGGCAAGCCGCTTTTGATGTGGCGTCGCTGCTTGAGGAAAACCTGACGCAGGAGGAGCGGAAACGCTTTGCGGAGGCGCAGCCCAAAGACAAGGTGGTCAGTTTGATTGAAATTCTGGAGAAAGCAAAGAGGCGAACATGAAAAATCTGGATTTATTCAGCCAGAGAACTCCGGATGACGCATTGGACACTGCGCCGCTGGCCGAAAGAATGAGGCCGCTTGCGCTCGCCGATTACATCGGTCAGCCGCACCTGGTCGGCGAGGGGACGCTGCTGAGGCGCTCCATCGCGGAGGACAAACTTTTTTCGATGATTTTCTGGGGGCCGCCCGGCTCCGGGAAAACCACGCTGGCCAGAATCCTGGCAAATGAAACCAAAGCCTGCTTTATCAGTTTTTCCGCCGTCCTTTCCGGGGTCAGGGAAATCCGGCAGGTGATTGACGACGCCCGGGATCTCTGGGAAGCCAAAAAGCGGAAAACCATTTTGTTTGTCGATGAAATCCACCGCTTCAACAAAGCCCAGCAGGACGCTTTCCTGCCGCACGTGGAAAGCGGATTGATCACGCTGATCGGCGCAACCACGGAAAATCCCTCTTTTGAAGTCATCGCGCCGCTTTTGTCCAGAACGCGCGTGATGCTGCTCAAACAGTTCACGGAAGAAGACCTGATGGCCATCCTGAAGCGCGCGCTTTCCGATCCGCAAAGGGGGTTGGGTGAATTCGCCATTCAAATCGACGATGAAGCCTTACAGTTTATCGTCGGGATTTCCGACGGCGACGCCCGAACGGCCTTGAACAACCTGGAGGCGGCGGCCTCGATGGTCCAGTCGCTGCCCGGGGAGGAACGAACGATCACGGCGAAATCCGCCGAAGAGGCGCTGCTGAAAAAAGCCCTTCTATACGACAAGGACGGAGAGGAGCATTACAACCTGATTTCGGCCTTTCATAAAAGCATGCGCGGAAGCGATCCGGACGCAACCCTTTACTGGCTGGGCCGCATGCTGGCCGCCGGAGAGGACCCGCTTTACATTCTGCGGCGCATGGTGCGTTTTGCCTCCGAAGATATCGGCAACGCCGATCCCCATGCCTTGGTGCTGACGATGGCTGCCCAGCAGGCGTTTCATTTCATCGGCCTGCCGGAAGGCGAGCTGGCCATCGCGCAGGCGGCCGTTTATCTGGCTGTGGCGCCCAAAAGCAACTCTCTGTACACCGGCTACGGACAAACCAGGGACTTAATTAACAAAACCGGATATCTTCCCGTTCCCCTGCACATCCGCAACGCTCCGACCAAACTGATGAAGGATCTGGCCTACGGCAAAGACTACAAATACGCGCACGACTATTCCGATGCCTATGTTCCGCAGGAGTATTTTCCGGATAAGCTCCAGGGAAAAGTGCTCTACTCTCCGACCGAGGCCGGATACGAAAAAATCATCAAAGAGAGAATCGCCGAATGGCGGCGCCGGAAAACCGAAGCAAAGAAGGGATCGGAGGAATAAAAAATAAAAAACGGGAGGCTGGTTGAGAGCCTCCCGTCAGGAGAGAAGAGTGAAGGCTTGGTTGCCTTCTCTGGTTATTTTGCTGTCGGCTAATCATGCCCGTAATATTTTAGTCGACACTATTCCTTTTTCTGAACCATTATGAAGCAGATACTGTGCCAGAGTAGGAATCGAATCGTAAGTTATTGATATAAAAGACTTTTAACGAATAAGCCCCGTTTGCCTCCCCGTCTGCGATCCGGCGGATTCGGTAAAAATGTCGAACCGGTTTTGGTTCGACATCAATTTAATCGAATAATAACAAGCAGATAGGCTGGATACATTTTTTGTCATCTTTCGACAAAAATGTCGGTTTTTGCCTTCATTTATCGTTGACTTTTACAGGAAAAAACCCGATGATGCTCGGCAAGTGTCCATGACAGTGAAGAAGCGTCCGTTAAATTTTTGTAAAACAAGGATATGATGTTGCTTTTTCAAAAAACGAAAACAATCACCCGGCGTGGCGCACATTCGTATAACGGAAATTTTCTTCAACCGCTGGCTGTCGGTATTGTGTCGGCAATCCTGGTCGCTCTGATTCTGGTGATGGGCTATCTGGATATTCGTCGTAACGAAACCAACCTGGTCGGATTTATGGAAGATCAGGCCCTGACTACCATCAGCGTCCTTTTGCGCCAGACGGAAGATAATCTGAAAAGCATCGCCGCCGCCAAAGGGAAAATGCCGTCGCATCTCAAAACCGCCAAAGAAGCGGAATCCGCCTATTCCATCCAGCTGGTTTACGATGCCATCACCAAACTGGGGCAGCAAATCGACGAACAGTGGAAAAAGAAATTGCTGAGCAACGACTACCTTCGCGAGTTTGCGGCCCATAATAATTTTTGGTACGTGGCCATTCTGAATATGCGCGGTGATCTCCTTTATCAGAGCGGTCCCCTGAAAACCGACATGCTGCCGAAAAGCGATTTGACCGTCAAGGGGCGTAAGGCTACAACTATTGAATTGCTGGAAAAAATCCGCATCAAACAGGACATCGGCTACGTCGGCATGAAGCTCGGGGGAGGAGGCGGGATTGCCGTCTTCTGCCTGGACCGGCAGGGCAGACTGTACTGGAGCCTGAAAGTCGCCGTCGAAAGGGCCATGAGCAAAATGGGCGAAGGCCACGGCATTACTTACCTGCAAGTTTTCAATGATCAGAAAATCCTGCTGGGGAATAGCGGAGAATTACCGGCCGGCTTGACCAGCAGGGATCTCAATGATCAGGAAATGACAAAAGGGAAAAAAAGAATTCTCAGCAGGAAGGTGGACCGGCAGGGAATCAAGATTCTGGATGTGGCCGCCCCCTTCATCATGGAAAACCCCTACCTGCCAAAAGAAAAGATCGCCGGGATTGTCCGCATCGGCCTGGACCGCGGCTCCATGGACAAGATTATTGCCGAAAACCGGAAGAATATTTTTATTTTCATGCTGTTTGTCGCCGGCATCGCTCTTTTGTCCATGTGGCTGCTCTACCATGATCAGAACCGGCATCTGGCAGGTATTATCGACATGGAGCGCCGGCTGGAAAAAGCGGAACGGCTTTCTTCTCTGGGGCAATTGGCCGCGGGGGTGGCGCACGAAATACGCAATCCGCTCAACGCCATCAGCATGGCGACTCAGCGTCTGAAAAGAGATTTCATTCCCCCGGATGCCGTAAAGGCCCGGGAATTTACAAATCTTTCTACGGTCATCCGCGATGAAATCCGCCGTCTCAACGGGATCATCGAAGAGTTTCTTTCTTTTTCCAAGAGCAGAAGGTTGGAATTGAGCAATTTCTCCGTAACGGAAGTTCTGCAAAAAATTGTCCATCTGATGTCGGAAGAAGCGGCTTCGAGAAACATTACGCTGGAAACCGGGTGGCGGCTCTTCCCCGCCGTCATTCCCATGGACATCAATAAGCTCCAGCAGGCCTTTTTAAACTTTATGAAAAACGCCATGGAATCCATCGGCGACCGGGGCAAAATCACCATTACCGTCAGCCGGGAGGGCAAAAAACACGTTTTGGTAAGCATCGCGGACACTGGCTGCGGCATGACTCCGGAGGAAATCGAAAAAGTTTTCAGTCCGGAATACACGACCAAGGAAAAAGGCCTGGGGCTGGGCATTCCTCTGGCCGCGGAGATTATCCGCGGCCACGGCGGCGACGTTCGCGTGATCAGCCGCCCGGGTGAGGGAACCACGTTTGAAATTGTGCTGCCGGTCGAAAAAATAAGCGACAAAACCTGATTGCCAAGGACAGAACGCCATGTCGAAATTACATATCCTGATTGTGGAAGACGGCCGATCCCAGCGGGAAATGCTTCGGGATTTTCTCATTTCCGAAGGGCACCGGGTCATGGAGGCGGAAAATGGCGAAGAGGCGGTTACAATGGTCGCCAGCCATCATTATGACCTGATCCTTCTGGATTACAAAATGCCCGGCATGGACGGGCTGGCCGTTCTCAAGGAAGTAAAAAGAATCAATCACGAGATCGATGTCGTGATCATCACCGCGTACGGAACCATCGAAACCGCCGTGGAGGCGATCAAGGCGGGGGCCGTGGATTATATCACGAAACCGATTGAACTGGAGGAGCTGCTGATTCTCGTGGACCGCGTGGCGGAGCGCCGCGGGCTGATCCGTGAAAATGATCTTCTGAAACAGGAACTGGGCAAGACCGGCGTCACTGCGGAAAAAATCATTTACCAAAGCGCCGGCATGGTGGAGCTGATGAACATGGCCAGCCGCGTTGCGCCCAGCCGGGCCACCGTGCTGATTTCAGGGGAAAGCGGCACGGGCAAGGAGCTTCTGGCGAGGCTGATTCATCAGTTGAGTCCGCGGGCTTCCAGGCCCATTGTCGTGGTGAACTGCGGCGCCCTGCAGGAAAATCTGCTGGAGAGCGAACTGTTCGGCCACGAAAAGGGCGCTTACACCGGCGCCGGTTCACGGCGCATCGGCCGCTTCGAAGAGGCGGACGGCGGCACGCTTTTCTTGGACGAAATCGGCGAGCTGAGTCCCGCCATTCAGGTGAAACTCTTGCGGTTTTTGCAGGAGAAAGAATTTTCGCGTCTCGGCAGCAATGCCAGCATTTCCGTGGACGTCCGGATCATCAGCGCCACCAACCGCGATCTGGAGGCGCGTGTCCGGGAGGGGGCCTTCCGCGAGGATCTTTTTTACCGGTTGAAAGTGGTGGCCATGTCCCTTCCGCCGCTTCGGGAAAGAAAGGAAGATCTGCCGGCGCTCTTGAATCATTATCTGGAAAAATTTTCCCTGGAAAACGCGAAGAGTTTCAAGGGCATCACCGCGGAGGCCAGGGATTTGCTTTTGAAATACGACTATCCGGGCAATATCCGGGAACTGGTCAACATCATGGAACGGGCCGTCGTTATCGCCCGCAACGACTATATCACCGTAAGCGATTTACCCTTTCAGTACGGTTCTTTTTCCGGGGCGCCGGCTGGCACGCTGCGGGATTCCGTCGAAGAGCTGGAAAAGCGCCTGATTGGCGAAGCCCTGGTAAAGGCAGCCGACAACCAGACCAAAGCCGCGGAATCTTTGGGCATGTCGGAAAGAATGCTTCGGTACAAGCTGAAGAAATACGATTTGAAAAACTAAGAGAGCCGGTGGAAACGCCCCGGAGACGGCATTATCCGGCCGCGGACTCCCGGAGGCCCGATTCAATGACACGGCGCGCCCGGTCCATCAGTTCGTCCAGGTTGTCATCCGTGTAGTCCGCGGTATCGATCGGCGGGTGGATCATCATATGCGCCCGCCCGGGAAAAAGATCGGTGGAATCCGTCGGCAGAATATCGCGCGTGCCGACGATGGTGATGGGCAAAATCGGCAGCCGGAGATCCACAGCCATTTTAAAGGCCCCCTTTTTAAAGACGCCCAGCCGGCCGTCCCTGCTTCTGGTGCCTTCCGGAAAGAAAATGACCGATGTGCCGTTGACGATCTTTTCTTTTGCCGCGCCAAGCGAGGCGAGGGCCTTTTCACGGTTGGACCGGTCGATGAAAATATGCCCTACTTTTTCGCAGCCGATTCCGATGCCCGGCACTTTTCTCAATTCCTGCTTCATCACCCATTTGAAATCGATTCCCAGCCAGCCGTACAGGACGAAGATGTCGTATTGGCTTTGATGGTTGGCGACAATGACGTAGGACTGCGTTTTGACGATGTTGTTTCTTCCCGTGACCCGAACCCGCATCGGCGTGAGATAGCCGTTGAGACGGGCCCAGATCGTCCCGCAGATGAAGCTGGTGATCCGGGGATTCGTGACGACGGCCAGCACCATCGTCAGGGCGCCGAAAAAGAGAGTGGAGACCGCCAGATACGGAGCAAAAATCAGCCACTTGTAGGGCTGATACAAGATTCGCAGCATGTTATTCACCGTTTTCTTTCCCCAGTCAAAGTACGAAGCAATGTTTTGTCGAACGGCTCAATAAGGTTTGACCCGGGTCTGCCCGCGGCGTTATCCCACTACCGGTTTTCGTAGTGTTTTTTCATGCCGCACAGCATCGTGTAGTGCTGTCTTTCCTCTTCAATGATTTTGTCGATGGCTTCGTGCTGTGCCGCGGGGACCAGGTTTTTGATTTCATGGTAGTAAAGGACTGAATCCAGTTCGCGCTGCATCGCAAATTCAAAGGCGCCCACCGTGTCCGTCACCTTTGCGAGCTGCCGGTCCATGACTTCTTTGGTAAAAATCAGGTTGTTGTCCACATAGTTGCGCAGATAGGCGCTGTATTCTCCGGCATACTGTTCCGGCGGATTGTATTTTTCCATGGTGGCGAAAAACTTTTCAAACGTGCGTTTGTGCGCGGCTTCCGCCAGTGCGAGCTGGGAAAAGAGTTTTTTCGCATCTTCCTGCCGGGCGATCTGTTCGGCGAAATTATAAAAATTGATTCCATTTTCCTCAATTCTAATCGCCACTTCGACGATGTCACTTGCTGAAAATACCTGCATGGGGTTTCCTCCTGAAAGAATATGATTACGTCTGAAAACTGAACATATTTTAACGGCGATTGCAACCTTTTTGGCGATTTTTCAAATCCATTTTTTCCTGCGGGACAACAGGAGCATTCCCAGGGCGATGATCAACAGGAAGCCAGGGACGGCAAAGAAGTCCAATCACCGGCCCAGCTCCTTATTTCTTTGTGACGCGGACAATCACCCGGACCTGCGCGGATTTTCCATCCGGGAAAGAAGCTCCGGGAACGGCGTTGACCTTCAGCGTCGTCGTCACGGAGGAAGTGATGTTTTGCAAATCGACCGGCTCCGTTTCCAGCCGCATGCCGCCGGGATTCATCCGGGGGTTCAGCTTCACCGGGAGCGCGGCCGGTTTCACGGATATTTTCTGCAGGACCAGATGATCCGGCAGCCGGTTGACCGTTGCGACGTGGACCGGCAGATGCGCGTCAACCTGCTGTGACGCGAAAACCTTGACATTGGCGGGGCTGATCTTGGCAATCGACAAGCCCGGTGGCGCGTTTGCCATGTCCCGGGTCAGGGGAAACTCCTGTTTTCTCAGGGTCAGCCCGGACAAATCCAGGGAGAGCTTCAGCGAATCCTCATTCATCAGCCGGAAGGCCTGTTCGGGCCCCTGCAGGGTCAACCTGATGTCCTTGATCTGCGGTTCGTCAAGCTGCCAGCCGGCCGGCAGATTTTTATACTCGAGGGGAACGAAAAAGTCGCGGCGCACCGTATCCCGCTGATAGCCGAAGGTCGCCCACAACAAACAGGCCAGGCCGACGGCGATCAGTTTTTCCTTTGTGTTTTCGCGAATCCAGGCCCAGACAGGCCTTTTTTGCGGCGCGGGCCGGTATTTTGCGTAATACTGCTCCAGGACCTCGTGAAGCGTCGAAGCGCCGGGGACGACGGAAAGCGACTCTCCCTCGGAAACGGAGATGCTGCCGCGCTCTTCGGACACGACAACGCACAAGGCGTCCGAGCGCTCCGTCAGCCCCAGTGCGGCCGTGTGGCGCAGGCCCATGTTTCCACGCCGGGCGGTATTAACGGACAGGGGCAAATGACAGCCGAACATCGCCACGCGGTCATCCTTGAGAACCACCGCCCCGTCGTGACCCGGGGAATGGGGATCGAAAAGGCTTTCCAGAAGCGGTCCACTGACGGCACCGTGCAAAGCAACGCCGCCGGTCAAATGACGGTCCAGCGGATCATTTCCCTGGATGACCATCAGAGCGCCGACGCGCTTCTTGGCAAGATTGCCTGCGGTTTCCGCGATAACCTCCGCGGTTTTTTCCAGCCGGGACAGGGGCGGTGTCTCCTTGTGCAGCGCCCCGAGCATGGCGATGCGCTCAAAGAAGCCGCGCAGGTCTTCCTGAAAGATCACTACCAGCACGAACAGCAAAATGGCAAAAAACCCCTGGAGCACAATCACGGTAAGATAAAGCTGAAAAAACCGGGCGGCCAGATATACGCCGCCAAGAAGCAGGATGCCGATCAGGACAAATCGCGACGCCCTGGTTTTGAACCACATCGAGAGGGCGAAAATCATCCCGGCGATAATCGCCATGTCCAGGATGTCCTGAATTCGTATGTTCTTGATGACGGATGCAGCGGCGTTGACCCAATCCATGACGGCGCGTTTCCAGTTTGAAAGATATGATGTTTCTTTATAACGGCATTCGCCGGCGGATGTCAAGGAGCAAGGCGAAAAAACGCCTTCCGGAAGAGGGGAGACGGACTTGCGGGAAGAACAGGCGCCGAGAAAGCCGGCCCGGCCCGGCGCAGCCAGCGGCGAAAAAAAACAATTTTCCCCGAAGGGACGCCTGGAAATTCCGTCTTCGGGGAAAAAACTGCGGTTTAATAGTATTTCCCCGCGATGTAGTCGCTCAGCTGGTTAATGAGAAAATCTTTGTTGGAGATAACCAGCTTCAGGACGTCGCCGATGGAAATGATGCCGACGAATTTGGACTTTTCAAACACCGGAAGATGCCGGACATGCTTTCCCGTCATCAGGACCATTGCATCTTCCACGGTGGTATCCGGGGTGACGGAGAACAAATGGGAAGACATGGCTTCCTTGACCAGGGTCTTCTTGGAGGTTTTCCCCTGAAGGATAATTTTTCTGGCATAGTCTCTCTCCGAAAAGATACCCACCACCTTATTGTTTTCCATAACCACCAGAGCGCCGATTTCCTTCTCGTTCATTTTTTCCAGGGCTTCATATACGGTTGCCTTGGGAGAAATCGTCTGAATCTTGCCGTCCTTCGTCCTGAGAATGTCCCTGACATAGTTCATAGTCGCCTCCTGTGTTGGCTTGCAAAATTTGTCCTCATCTTAATATATGTGCGCTTAAAAATAAAGGTGAAAATGCACGGGGAAAAGAAGGAGCGCGGTTTTTCCCGGCGCGGCGCTACAGAGGCCGGGCAACCAGGATGCCGGTAAGGTTCCCGCGGCGGCGCAGGTATGCAGGAAGCGTTTCGATGGAAACCGCCACAGCGCCTTCCCGGCGCGAGGCGTGCAGCAGGCGCAGGCGGCCGCGTTCGCGGACGGCAAATCCGACATGCGCCACATCCAGTCCTTCCTGGTTTGTCGTAAACGCGACGATGTCTCCCGGCTGAATGCCGTCCTGCATTTGGGAGACCCGTTTGCTGCCGATTGTGTAAAATGACCTGCGTGACAGCCTTCTCTCCGTTTGCCGCATTTGTTCCGTCCGGGTTTGACGGGACAGAGCGGCGTACCGTTCGCTGTGGGTCGTTATGAAATGAATTTCTTTTCGCTCTCGTACGCCGCCCAGAAGCCTTGATATGTCCCTGAGCACCTTTTTTTTCTGATTATCGGCGAGCCAGTCCGTAAAGTAGTGGAGGCGGGAGGCGTAGCCGTCGATTTTTCCCCCGCGGTAGCGAATGTGCCGGAGGTTCCTGCGGAATTCCGGCGCGCTGAACTTTCCGGATGCGGCGCACCGGACCAGAGCCAGCACGGTTTCCACAAAGGTGGTGCAGTCAAACGCGCGAAGATTGACGATCAGCTTTTCGCGGCCCGTTTTTTCCAGTGTGCCTTCCTGGTAAGGCACGCCCAGGAAAAAGCGGCCGGTTTCAACAACCAGGTCCCCCGGGGAAAAATTCCGTTTCCGCGCCTTTGGACGCGTCTGGTTTTTGGGGTTTTCTGCCGGTGTTTTCATCTGTTGCCACAAGGTTTGACGGGATCCGCCGGTCCCGGTATCCGGTTTTTATTTTTTGATTTTCAGATGCGTCTGCAGATACGTTTTAAAGGCGGCAAAATCTCCGGGCATGTTGATGGCGCTTCCCTCCCGGACGACCAGCCCCTGCATGCTTTCCGGCGGCTCAGGGTCGATTCCCAGCAGGTCTTTGGTTTCATCCGGAAACTTTGCCGGATGGGCGGTTTCCAGGCAGATGGCCAGCCTCGCGTCGCCGGTTTTTTTCTGGTAGGCCGCAAATCCCGCCCAGCCGACCGCTCCGTGCGGCTCCAGAATCACGCGGTAGCGCTCATACACGCTTTTGATGGTTTGCCGGGTTTCCCCGTCGCTGACGCTCACGGAAAAAATGCGGCGCCGCATTTCATCCAGGTCGGGATAGCGGTGAACTGTGCCCGTGCGGTCGACGGTGCCCCCGTATAATTCAAAGAATCGCGCCAGATTGCTGGGATGCCCCACGTTCATGGCGTTGGAAATGCAGGCGCGCGACGGCGACACTTTCGTATAAGTTCCGGTTTCCAGAAAAGCGGGAAACTCGTCATTTTCATTGGTGGGCATGATCAGTTTTGCCACCGGCAATCCCATCCGGCGTGCGTATTCGCACCCCAGGGCGTTTCCGAAATTGCCGGAGGGAACGGAGACCGCCGCTTCCTCGCCTGCGCCGGCCAGTTGGGCGTAAGCATAGATGTAGTAAACGATCTGCGGCAGAATGCGCCCGAAGTTGATCGAATTGGCCGACGACAGATTGAACCGGGCCAGATCTTTGTCGGCAAACGCTTCTTTGACCAGGTTCTGACAGTCGTCGAATTTTCCGTCAACGCACATGGCCCGCACGTTACCGCCTATGGTGTCGAGCTGCTTTTTCTGCATCAGGCTAACTTCATCCGCCGGATACAGGATGATGACGTCTATGCCGTCAACGCCCTTGTAGGCTTCTCCCACCGCGCTTCCTGTATCGCCGGAAGTCGCCACCAGAATATTGAGTCTCTCCCCTTCGGGTCGGCAGTGGCTCATGAGCCGGGCCATCATCCGGGCGGCAAAATCCTTGAAGGACGCCGTGGGCCCCTGGTCCAGCCGGAGGATGAAGGCGCGCGGATAAACCGCTTCCAGCGGGACGGGATAATTGTAGGCGTCCCTGACAATCGTCTCCAGAACGCCGGACGAAAATTCATCAGACAGAAACGCCCGGGCGACCAGCAGCGCGGCCCGCCAGTAAGGCTGGTCGCGAAGCGCAATAATATCCTTCATGGAAAGCTGTGGAATAGCGTCGGGAACAAACAAGCCTTCATCCGGCGCCTGCCCCGCGAGCAGCGCTTCCCGGAAAGACACGCTTCCGGTAAAGGGCGTAATTCCCGCAGTCTGTTTTACATGGCGATTGGTGCTGTAATAACGAATGGACATGCCCGGTATCCTTTTCAAAGGTGATTCCCTATAATCTGAATGGCGCAAATAAATCAACAAAAAACAATACCCTCCTGCCGGGTTGTTGCCTGGGCGATCTGTCGGAGCGGTCAGGAAAAGCGTTTTGTATTATCCGGAGAGCCTGCGGACCCTCCGGCAGCCTATCGGACAAACCGGCTGTTCGGATTCAGGGCCGTTATCTTTTCCGAAATCCATTTGGAAAATAACGGCTTCTATGCTAAAAAATCAAACGCTTCAAGCAAAGGAGCGCAAATGATTTTTTGGGTTGAGGAACTATGGAAGAAAAAAAATCCGTTCGTTTGAGCCAAACCGTATCGAGTGCGGGTTGAGCCTGCAAGATCGGTCCGGGGGACCTGTCTGACATTCTCAAAGATTTGCCGTTTGTTTCCGATCCGAAACTGGTGACCGGGTATGAACATGCGGAAGACGCGGGCGTGTATAAAATTTCCGACGACCTGGCGCTGGTGCAGACCGTAGATTTTTTCACGCCGACGGTGGATGATCCTTTCACCTTCGGTCAGATTGCCGCAGTCAACGCCCTCAACGATATCTACGCGATGGGGGGCGCGCCCCTGACCGCCATGAACATCGTCTGTTTTCCCATCAAGACCATGGACAAATCGGTACTGCGCGATGTTTTGCTCGGGGGGCTGGATAAGATGCGCGAAGCGGGTGTGCTGCTCGTCGGTGGCCACAGCGTGGAAGACAACGAAATCAAATACGGCCTGTCGGTGACCGGCACGGTTCATCCGGACCGCGTTCTTTTCAATCGCGGCGCCCGCGCAGGCGATAAACTCATTCTGACCAAGCCGCTGGGCACGGGCATCGCCGCGACGGCCATCAAGGCGGGGGTGGCCGCCCCGGGCCTGATCGAAGAGGCTACGCGCTGTATGACAACGCTCAATAAAAAAGCCGCTGATCTGATGATCGCCGCGGGGGACATCCATTCCTGCACGGATATCACCGGATTCGGTTTCCTCGGACACGCCTGTGAAACCATTGAAGGCAGCGATATCGGCCTGCGGATCCGGGCAGACCGGATCCCGATTCTGGAGGGTGTGCGGGATCTGGTGGAATCCGGCTACCTTCCCGGCGGTCTTTACCGCAACCGGAACTACCGCCTGCGCCAGGTGGAAAAGGTGTCTTCCTGTCCGGACTGGATTTTTGATGTGGGCTTCGATCCGCAGACGGCGGGCGGTCTGTTTTTCAGCCTGCCGGCCGCCAAGGCGGCGCCTCTTGCGGAGGCCATGCGCCGGGCGGGCATCAGGGACGCGGCCGTCGTTGGCGACGTCGTGGCCGATCATCCGGGTAAAATTTTCTTGGAGTGAGGTCTATTGCATCGTTTGCCCTTCAAAAGTGAGACGCAGCAGAATGTCAAAAAGCTCCTCGAGCTCGCGCGTCCGGACGATTCGCTGCTTGTGCTGATGCACGACAGCCCCGACCCGGACGCGATCGCTTCGGCCATGGCGCTTCGAGAAATCCTCCTGCGTACCAAAGGACTGTCCAAATGGGTTTTTGCGGCGACGGAGCCGATCCGGCGACAGCAGAACCGGGAACTGGCGCAGGCGATGCGCCTCAACATCCGGCCGCTTGTCCAGGTCGATGCCGCCCAATACCGGCTTGTTGCGCTGGTGGACGCGCAGCCTTCTTTTTTTGGAGAGGCCCTTGCGTTTCCCCGGCCGAGCATTGTCATGGATCATCATCCCCGCGAGGGCGACTGGCAGGCCGAGCTTGCCGATATCCGGCCTTCTTACGGGGCGCTTTCAACGATTTTAACGGAATACCTCCTGGCCGCGCGGGTGCGCATTTCCCGCAATCTGCACACGGCGCTGCTTTACGGCATCAAGACGGACACGGATAATTTCGACCGCGAGACGCTGGCCGAAGACATCCGCGCCTACACGTATCATTCCCGGCACGCCAATCTGCGGCTGATCCGCCGGATCGAGCTGAATCAGACGCCGCGCAGCTATCTGAAATATTTCGATCATGCCTTTCACTCCATGACCCATTTCCGCGGCCGCCGCGTCGGTTTTCTGGGGCACGTGGAAAGTCCGGATGTCTGTGTGCAGGTGGCGGATTTTTATCTGCGCGTGATCGGAACCTCGTATGTGGTTGTCGCGGGGATCGTGAACGACCGGCTGGTCATTATTTTCCGGGGCGACGGCTACCGCCAGGACTGTGGCGCGATGGCGCAGCAAGCCTGCGGCCGGATCGGCCAGGGAGGCGGACACCGCAGCGCCGCGCGACTGGAAATTCCGCTGGACGTTCTCAGGGCGGAGCTGAAAGGGGACTTATCCCCGCAGAGCGTGGATCGCTTTCTTCGCCAGTGCCTGAGAAAAAGCGCTCCGCGCAAAGAGCCGCCGCCGGCTGAAAACGTGAAGGAGAAAACATGAGAGATATCGGGTTTCACAAGGAAACGGTCACCGGGCGGTACCTCAATCCCTTTGACGGATTTGCGCCCAAAGACATGACCATTGAAGAGCGGTACGACGAAACCACCGGCGTGGCCAGCCGCATTCTTCCTTACCGTGTAAGGCCGGCCCGGAAGCCGGACACCGCCGTCTATCTGGAAAAATCGCCGGAATCGATCTGTCCGTTTTGCCCGGCGCTCTTTGACAAAATGACGCCCCGGTTCACGCCGGACATCATCGAAGGCGGAAAATTCACCAAAGGCAGCGCTTTCCTGTTTCCCAACGCTTTTCCTTACGATGCGACCAACACGGTGGCGATCTTTTCGCAGCGCCACTTCATGGGGCTGGATCAACTGACGCCCGACGCCATGCGCGACGGCTTTGCCGTCTGCCGGGACTACTTTTACCGGATGGCCGAACTGCAGAAAGGGTATCAGTACGGTTCGATCAACTGGAATTACATGCCGCCTGCAGGCGGCGGACTGATTCATCCCCACCTGCAGACGATCGCGGGTAAAAAGCCGACCAATTTCATGCGGCGGCTGCTGGCCAGCGCTCAGAATTACGAAGCTGCCTCCGGCGGCGGCAATCTGTGGAGAAACCTGCTGGCCAGGGAGCAGGACGCGGGCGAGCGCTTCATCGCGTCCACCGGTGTTGTGTCATGGCTTGCCGCTTTCTCGCCCAAGGGCATGGCCGGGGAAGTTGATTTTTATTTCAGAGAGAAAACCTCGTTTTTTGATCTCACCCAGGCCAACTTTGAAGAGCTGCTCAAAGGGCTTTCCCGGGTTTTTCTACACATGTATATCAATAATTTCATGAGCTTCAATTTTTCCCTGTACGCGCCGCTGGCGCCGGAGAAAAACTTCTGGGTGCAGGGGAAAATTGTTCCGCGTTTCGAAATCAATCCCCTGGGCACCAGCGATTTGAATTATTTTGAAAAACTACACGATGAGATCATCTGTCCGATTGTGCCGGAGCAGTTGTGCAAAGAATTACAGGCGTATTTGCAGGAATAAATTTGACGGTGGGATTAGAAAACGTGCTGTTGCCTCTTATTGCTCAAGATGTGGTCAATAAAAAAGCGGCATTTCGATGCCGCTTTTTTTGGCCTTTTCGGACGGATATTTTCAATCGTCGCCGACACCTTTGACGGTTGCCGAAGCATCGGAGGAAGCCGAAGAACTTTCTGCCGTTTCCGCGCTTTTCGGTTTGGCTGCCTGAGGGGTTTTCCCCTTGTAGTCCGTCGCGTACCAGCCGGTGCCCTTCAGACTGAAGGATGAAAGCGACATCATTTTCTGAACTTTTCCCCGGCAGAACTTGCAGGTTTTCAAATCCGGCTCACTGATGCCCTGAAATGCTTCAAATTGCTTGCCGCATTTTTTGCACCGATATTCGTAGATAGGCATACATCAACCTCCTGAAATTAATTATAAAGATTGCTGATTTTATATTCACTGCTGAAGCAGTCCAAAACCATGTTCATATCCGTTTGCCTTGCCGGCTGCAGGGCGCTTCGGGTCAGGTTGTGGACGATTTTTTCTTCCTGTTCCTTTTCTTCCTGAGAAGCGCTGAAATCCGCGGCACCCGTTGAGAAGCGCAGCACATGAATCAATTCATGAACGGCGATATACAGCATCAAAGGGCTCAATTTGATGAAGGTGTTGGCGCGTTCCAGAGCATCCAGGATGATATGGTCCTGCAGGCATACCCGGTAAAACTCAAAATCTTTCTTTTCTTCCCGCCCGCCGTCGGACGGTTTTTCGCAGGAATATTTGCACAAATGAGCAAATGCGCCGTCATTTACTTCATGCTCTTCCAAAAAAGCAAGGGTTTTTACGTCGTATTTGTTTTTCCGCAGGTCATCTTCCGTCAGGCGAAAATGACGCAACACGAGCTTTTCAGCGTCGGAAAACGCCCCGGCCGCCACCGGTATCTGTGACGCGTTAAAATAGCGAATCATAAAAACACCTTATCTGCAGCTGCCCGATTTGGCGCTAGTATATGCATTGTCCCGGTTTGTGTCAATACGGACAGGGGCCATACCAAGGAAATGCTTGTCAAATAAGGCTGCCGGTGTTAGTATCCCAAACTCAAACCCAAACCGCCTTCAAAAGGCGATTTTCATCAAGGGAACATACCCATGAAGCAAACCGGAAATTGCCGGAATAAAAATGAAAACAACCAGGATGCCGCCTGGGGTTTGACCGCGCTTCGCCCTTTTGCTTTTATCGGCAGAACCGTATTGGGCTGGGTGGGTAACTTCGGGGCGGCGGCCATATTTCTGGGGATGGCGCTGTGGCAGATTTTCCGGAGGAAGCAATTTGCAAAGATAATCCGGCAGATTTACTATATCGGGGCCAGGTCCATCACGATCATCATGCTGGTAAGCCTGTTTACCGGGATGGTGCTGGGCCTCCAGTCCCACCACGCCCTGACGAAATTCGGCGCGGAGGGGGCGGTCGGTTCGCTGGTGGCCCTCTCGCTGATTATGGAGCTTGGTCCGGTGCTCACCGCCATCATGATTACGGCGCGGGCGGGTTCGGCCATTGCCGCCGAAATCGGCATTCAGCGCATCAGCGAGCAGATTGACGCCCTGCAGACGATGCGGATCAACCCGCTGCGGCACATCGTCAGCCCCAAGATTGCCGCTTCCATCATCAGCTTTCCCCTGCTCACGGCCGTGTTCGATCTGATCGGAATTCTGGGCGGCTATCTTTCCGCGGTTCTGCTTTTAGGTCTGAATTCGGGCGTTTACTGGCACAGCACGAGGGCTTACATGACCCTGGAAGATGTCACCAACGGTTTCGTCAAATCGATTGTTTTCGCGGTGATCGTCGCGACGGTTTGCTGCTACCAGGGGTATTTCGCGCATATGCGCCGGGACAGCCACGGTGCCCAGGCGGTGGGACTGGCTACTACATCGGCGGTGGTGACCTCCTGCGTCCTGATTTTGATTTCGGATTACGTTGTAACGTCCCTGCTGATTTAGAGAGAAAAGATGAAGACGCCTCTGATTGAATTTAAAGACGTGACCAAGTGCTTCGGCGATAAAATCGTTCTGGACCGTGTCAACCTCCGGATCTACGAAGGGGAGGTTACGACGATTATCGGTCTTTCCGGCTCCGGCAAAAGCGTGCTGCTCAAGCACATCATCGGACTTCTCCAGCCGGATGAAGGCGTGATCCTGTTTCGGGGAAAGCCGGTCTCCGCAATGAGCCGGTCGGATCTTGCGGGGTCCTTCCGCCAGATCAGCTATATGTTTCAGGGCAACGCTCTGTTCGATTCGATGACCGTTTATGATAATATCGCGCTGCCGCTTATCGAGACGACCCACTTGAAAAAAACGGAGATTCACCGCAAGGTCCTGGCCCGCATGAAACAGACAGAGCTGACGGAAGCGGCTGCCAAATATCCGTCGGAACTTTCCGGGGGCATGCAGAAAAGGGCCGCGCTGGCACGCGCCCTGATCACGGACCCGAGGATCGTGCTGTTCGACGAGCCGACCTCCGGGCAGGATCCCGTCCGGAAAAACGCCATCCTGAGCATGATTGCCCAGAACCAAAGAAAACTGAATTTCACCGCGGTTCTGGTCAGCCATGAAATTCCGGACGTGTATTTTATTTCCAACCGCATTCTGGCCCTGTACGATCATCGGATTGTTTTTCAGGGCACGCCGGAGGAGCTGGAAGATTTCAATCACCCGTTCATGGACGAAGTCATCAACTCTCTGGAAGGGCTGCAGAGGGAATTGACCGGTCTTTACTCCAAAAGGCAGTTTGAGATGCTCAACCATCTGCAGCTCAAAAGAAGAAAGGGCGGAGAAACCTTCTGCCTGGTGATTTTCAGCCTCAACGAGATCGACGCGATCGTTTCGCAAATCGGGCATGACGCGGCGCAGGAGATCCTGCGGCACATGGGACTGTTTATCGATCGGCACTTCGGCGCCACCGGGGGGATTTCCACAAGGCGCGCCACCAACGAGATTCTGACCATGCTCCCCTATTCCAGCCTTGCGGAAACGGAAAAAATCATGGAAGATTTCATCGCGGATTTTAACAGGCAGGCCGTTCCCTCGCTGGAAGAGGGAGCCTGCAAGTTCGCGCCGGGGGGCGCCGTGGAATTGACGATTCTGGCCGGCGCGGCCGAAGGCCAATCCAGGGCCGATATTGACGCCCTGCTTGAAGAGGCGAGATCGAAACAAAAAGAAATCGGGCGATTGCAATGCGCCCCGGGAGAATGAACCGATGAAAAAGTTCAAGATGGAAGCCGTGGTGGGTATCTTTGTTGTTTTCGGACTCCTCTGCGTGGGATACATGACCGTCAAACTTGGAAAATTGGACTGGTTTAGCGCCGATACGTATCCGCTTGTCGCCAAATTCACAACCGTCACGGGGTTGAAAACGGGCAATCCGGTCAATGTTCTGGGCATTGAGGTCGGGCGCGTGGAGCGCATTTCGATGGACCAGGAAGAGCTCAAGGCCGTTGTGGAGATGCGGATCAGAAAGGACATCAAAATCTACGATGACGCCATTGCTTCCATTAAAACGGAAGGCCTCATCGGCGACAAGTATCTGAGCGTCGATCCGGGCGGCGGCGGGGACCTGCTTGGACCCAACGGGATCATCACGGACACGCAGGCCGCGCCGGACATTGAATCGCTGATCAGCAAATACGCCTTTGGCGAAGTTAAAATGGAGCAGGGCAAAGATCAAAACACAGAAAAGGGAAAGCAATAGATGGAAAGCCGAATCGTCAAAAAACAACTGGCGGGATACGCGCTGGTCCTGACGCTCCTTGTGTCCATTCCGGCATATGCCGGAGCCCCGATGAGCGCCGTGGAAAACACGGTCAACCGCGTTCTGGACGTGCTGCGCGATCCAAAGCTGAAAGGCCCGGCGGCCAAGCCGGCCAAGACGGAAAAACTCCGCGTCATCTATAAAGACATGTTTGATGAGATGGAATTTTCCCGGCGCACGCTGACCCGCAACTGGAAAAAGTTTACCCCGGAACAGCGCAAAGAATTTGTCGATCTTTTTGAACAGGTGCTGGAAAAGACCTATCTGGACAGAATCCTCGAATATTCCAACGAGAAAATTATTTTCCACAGGGAAACCATGGTCGCGGAAGACAAGGCGGAAATTCAGTCCAAGATAGTCACCTCCTCCAAGGAAGTCCCCATTTACTACCGGATGATTTTAAAAAACGGCCAGTGGAAGGTTTACGATGTGGTCGTGGAGAATGTGAGCCTGGTGCAGAACTACCGCACCCAGTTCAGTGAAATTCTGACCGGCAGTACGCCGGAGCAGCTCCTGGAGATCTTGCGCAAAAAGGTGAAAACCCATTAAAATTCGTCCCATGAAACACAACCTGTCCGTTTTGCTCCTGGTCATTTTCTTTTTCGCGGCCGTCGGCTTCCCTGGCTGTCCGGTCCCGGATGCCGCCTGCGCCCAGATGCCGGAGATGGACGATGGGCGATGGGTAATGGGCAATGGGAAAAGTCCGGAGCACGCTCTTGCAGAAGCTTCGTTGGCCGGGGCGGATGCGTCTGCCCGCGGGGATGCGGAGACGTCCGGCCGGTCGCAGGACGCCTTTCAGGAGGACTACCAAGACGATGAGGACCTCAACTACGACGACGAACCATTTGCGGAGGAATACGTCACGATCGCCGATCCCATCGAACCTTTCAACCGGGCCATGCACCGGTTCAACGACCGTCTGTATTTCTGGCTGCTCCGCCCGGTTGCACAAGGATACAAAGCGGTGGTGCCGGAACCGGCGAGGATCAGCGTCAAAAATTTCTATTACCACCTGCTGTTTCCCATTCGCTTCGTCAATTGCCTGCTGCAGGCCGATTTGACCGGCGCCGGCTCGGAAGCGGGCCGTTTTGCGATCAACACGGTGTGGGGCATTGGAGGGCTGCTGGATCCCTCCTCCAATCAGGGCATCGAACTGCCCAAACAGAACACCGATTTCGGACAGACGCTGGGAATGTACGGTGTGGGCCACGGCTTCTACATCGTCTGGCCGTTCCTCGGTCCGTCGAGCCCCCGCGACAGTGTTGACATCGCGGGCGAGTATTTCCTGGACCCGCTTTCCTATTTTACCCCTTGGTACACCAGCCTGGGCAAACGGCCCTTCAAAATGATCAACAACGCCTCCCTGAGCCTCGGGGATTACGAAGCGATGATTGAGGCGGCCATCGATCCTTACATCGCCATTCGCAATGGTTACATCCAGTATCGCATGAAGGAAGTCCGGGCGCGCCGCGACAGGTCTCTCTTTTTCCGGGAATGGAAAAACGCCGCGCCTGAAGCGGCGGATCCGTCGCCGGCCAACTGAAACCGCATAAAAGGAGAAACACTACGAAAAAATTTTTTTTCTTAACGATAACCCTGATCTGGCTTCCCCTTTGCTCTTCTGCGCTCGCAGGCGGGATGTTCGGGCCGCCGCAGACGATATCCAAAAAAGCCGGCGGCATCAACACCGTCATCGGCTGCCGGTATGCTGAAGATACGCTCAAAGGCGACACAGACCATGTGGTTCGTCAGCGCCAGATCTATTCCCAGGCGGCGTACGGCGCCTCCGGCCGCTGGGAGATTTACGGGCGCATCGGCATTTCCGACTTGCAGATAGCGGACGCGTTTCGTTCTTCTTCGGCACTGACCACCGTATCGAAGGACTCTTTTGAAGAAAACTGGAAATTCTTCGGGACGCTGGGCGCCAGGGCGTATTATCCGGTCAATTCCATCTTCGGCGTCGGCGCCTTTGTGCAAGGAAGCTGCAACTTCGGCAATTTTACCGATGAAACTGGCGGAACCAGCGCCGGCGTTCCTTTTACGGCTGATATGAAAGTGAAATATCTCTGGGACGTCAATTTCGGTATCGGCGTTCAGGCGTCAGTTCCTTATGGAATTCAATTGTATGCCGGGCCTTTTGTTTATTATACGGAAGCGGACGCTTATTTATCCGGCTCTGTTCCGGGGATCCAGTCCGGCGCCGAAAAGACGTCTTTGAAGAATGCATCAGCTGTCGGCGGGTTTTTCGGCGTTGCCGTCGGGCTGGGCAGGGGATTCGGCCTCCAGATCGAGGGCCAGTACACGGACCGGTTCTCCGCCGGATCCGCCATTACCTACACGTATTAGAGGAAAACACATGAAACCTGCGGTAAAGAATCAACGGAAGTCCAGATTGACCATCGGCGTTTTGTACGGCGGACGATCGGGCGAGCATGACGTATCGCTTTGTTCGGCGGCCTCCGTCGTTGCGGCGCTGGACAAGACCAAATACGATGTGGTTGCAATCGGCATTGACCGCGACGGACGCTGGTACGTTCAGGACCGGCCGGAGATCATCACCGACAAAAACTTCGGCAGAATTCTTTCTTTGAAAAAAAAGGGCGTCTGGCTGGTCAATCATTTTGAAGACCGAAACCGGCTGCACCTGTACGATATAAACTCCCGCGGTAAGAAGGTTGTTGTGGATCTGGTCTTTCCCGTCCTTCACGGAACGTACGGAGAGGATGGAACGATGCAGGGGCTCCTGGAGCTGGCCCGGGTTCCCTATGTGGGGGTGGATGTCGCCGGCTCCGCCATCGGCATGGACAAGGACGTCGCCAAGCGGCTGCTCGCGCAGGCGGGGGTTCCCGTCGTGCCCTGGATCACAGTAAGCCGTCCGGACTGGCTGGCCCGGCCGCAAAAAATTCTGCGCGGGGCGCTGAAGCAGCTTGAAATGCCCGTGTTTGTCAAACCGCTGTGCACCGGCTCTTCCGTCGGGATCAAAAAAGTGAAAGTCAGAAAAGACCTTGCTTCTGCTGTGGATTATGCCTTTGGGTTCGACACGCGGATCATGATCGAGAAAGGCATTGACTGCCGCGAGATCGAATGCGCCGTTTTGGGCAATGAAGACCCGCGGGCGTCGGTGCTGGGTGAAATTCTGCCCACGCATGAGTTTTATTCCTACGAAGCCAAATATCTGGACCCCGAGGGCGCGAAGATGAACATTCCGGCGAAAATCCCGGCGCGCCTCTCGGTCGCCATCCGCAAGTGCGCCGTCCTCGGCTTCCGCGCGCTGAACTGCAATTCCATGGCGCGCGTGGATTTCTTCCTGGACAAGAAAACGAATTCTTTTTACCTCAACGAAATCAACACGCTGCCCGGATTTACCGGCATCAGCATGTATCCCAAGCTCTGGGAGGCCACCGGCCTTTCCTACGGCGCTCTCTTGGATCGTCTGGTGGAACTGGCGCTGGCGCGCCATCGGGAAAAATCGGCCGTGATGACCGGTTGAAACCCGGGCAGGGGCGCAGGATTCAATCGAGCTGCTGATGCTGATGATGGTTATGGAGATTTACACCATCGGCGTTGCCATCATCGGCATCCTGACATCCAATTCCATCGTCTTTGTTACCAATTTCGTTATCGCCTTTACGGGCGCTCTGGCTTCCGGCCTTTCGCTTTATACCGTCCGGCGAATGTCGCGGGGGACAGATCTGCTCAATACCTACGGCCTGGGTCGCATGGAAACCATCTCCAGCATTGTGGTCGGAACCACCATGCTGCTGGCCGCTTTGTTTGTCGGCTATGAAACTGTGTCCAAGATTCTCCATCCCGCCGAACAGCACGGCGGTTTGGCGCTCTTTATTTTTCAATGCGGGATTTGGCTGTCTGCAGGGCGAGGTCCCGGTCCCGGGTGAAAAACCACCACGGCGGCTTGCCGGTATGAGGTCCTTTTTCCTTTTCCCGTCCCCGGCTGCGGTACCAGCGGCCGAATCGCTCGACCGTGGCAAAGGGATGATCGCCCGTGCACAAAATGCTGCAGGGGCGGATTTCCTTGAAAAAAATAGTTTCATCCGGCTCTTCTTCGCGCTCCAGCTCCGTGGGCAGGACGGCGTGAGACACATCGAAGCCCTGGGATTCTTTCCGGTCCAGCCATTGTGAAATGTTCATGGTGGTTTCCTTTCTTGCGGGTGTCATCCCTCGTGTGGGTGCTCGCCCGGTTCCCGGCGAACCAGCAGTGCACAGTCTTCGCTTGAAGCCCCGAAGACGTCCACGGAGGGCATGCGGAACATCGTGAAAGCGTGCGCCCGTCAGCCGTAAGGTGCCTCCACCCGGCGGGTCAGGTAGAAATGTTCACAGAACAAACAGTTGATCAGCGTGTCGGTCTTTTTGTTATCCGTCATCGAGCAGCTCCAAACACAGGCTGAAGACCGAAGGTTTGTTTTACCGGCCTTCAGTCTTTTCCCCTATGCTTCCGACAACTTTTCCAGCTTCAGCTTCTTTTCCAGACGCCGGTTGGCTTCTTCCAGTTTTTCCTGCGAAGAATAAACCGCTACCGATGCGGATGGCGAGGCTTTTTCAAAATAGTCGGACAAGGCGTCCCGGACCTGACGCGGCGTTGCGGCAAACAGTCGGTTCCGGAAAGCCTGGCGCACGTCATCGGTTGCGTCGCTGAAATGCCGGAACAGGGCGACATAACCGCGCCCCGATGGATCGAAGGGTTTGTCCAGCGCGCCCAGCGCGCTGATCACGGCCTTTTCCAAATCGTCTTTTGTCATTTCATTTCTGGAATAGAATTTCTGCGCATCCTCAAAAACATTTATCGTTTCCACAATATGCGGATCGCGATAGGACAAAAACGCAAATACGCCCTGCGACGGATCGAAAGACGACATTCCTCCGTAGGCGCCGCCCTGCACGCGGATATGTTTGTACAGATACGTGTTGGACAGTTCCCGCGATGCCAGCATCAAAAAGGCGGAAGACGGATCGTTATGGGCGGGCGTTTTCATTGCCGAGGCCACATAGGAAACCTGAGCGGGAACCGCGATGCCCGCGCGGACGGGCGCAAGCGTGGGCCTGCCGGGCTCTTCCCCTCGTCCGCCCGCCGGCAGGCTTTCCAGAAGCTCGCCAAGCTGTGCTTCCAGCAGCGTCAGACCGTCCGTGTCGGCGGTCATGTTGACCGTCAGGTTTTGCCGGGTAAAGAGGATTTTCCTAAGCTGCTCCAGCTTTCCGCGCAGATCGTTTTTGGAAGCGCCGAGGCCCTCCGCCTGTTGCTGGACAAAGCGCAGCTGCGTCCGGCCGTGCCACTGTTCATCACGGTAGGCGGGCAGCGAAAGCGCCGCCGCCGCGGCCCGCTTGGCGTAAACATGTCCGGAGGGAACGACCGAAGACAGCATATTATTTTTCCGCTCGGCAATTAAATCGCGCATTCTCGCCTCATCGTTTAAATCCCCAAAGCAGAGGATGTCGCGGACGGTCCGGACAGCCTGCGGAATATTGCGGTAGAGCATTTTGAAGGAAAAAACCATTTTCTGCCAGACCCGGACCGCATCCACGGAAAGGCCGGAAGACAGGTTATAGCCGAATCCGCCCATCTGCAGAGCAATGCGTTTGGCCATCTCGTCGTAGGTCAGGCCCGCCGCGCCCATGCCGCCGACGATTTTTCCCAGAAGCGGCAGGTAGATCTGCAGGCTTTCGGGAAGCGATGCCGTATCAAATGCCAGATCTACATAGGCAATGCCGTTGGTAAACAGATCATGCGCCAGCGCGGGAGTCGAATCCAGGGTTTTGCGCCGGGTCGGAACCGTTTCCACCTGCCGGGGAAGGTCTTCCATTTTCAACTTGGGCAGACTCGCCCGGGCCTGCGATGAGTCCTCTCCGGATTGAAAGGTTTTCAGGCGCCTCGCCTGCTCATCGATTTCCCGCAACTGATCTTTCGACAAACCGGCTTTGAGCGCGGCCATCTTTTTCGTTGATTCGGTTTCGCTCTTCCGGTTGAAATCGGGGTCCGGTTCCATCACCGCCAGCAGACGATGCGGATTGTCCACCAGCCATTTTTGGGCCGTTTTCTGGAAGATCTGCGGATCGTCCTTCAGGAGGAGGCGGATCTTTTCAATCACGCGCGAGAAATCGAGGCCGGCCAGGGGGTCGCCGTCGTAGAGCCAGGTCTGAAAAACGCCGCCCATCAGCGTGATTCCGTAAGGATAGGCGCCGCGGGAAATTTCCCGGCCGTGAAATTCGACCTGATGCAGGATGCCCTCGATGAGTTCCGGGTCGAATCCTTCGGCGACAATTTTTTGCAGGGTATCGAGGATCAGCTTTTCAACCTTCGGGATGTCGGTGCTTTTGACGTTGCGCAGACCGGCGCAGAACATCAGCTGCTTGAGATCGGATTCGATGCCGGACACGGGCGACAGGTCTTCTCCCAGGCCTGAATCGACAAGTGCCCGGCGCAGAGGCGACGCGGCGCTGCCCACGAGCAGGCCGGAAAGGATGGACAGCTCGAGCGTTGTTTCAAAGTCTTTGTTTTCGGCGAGCATCCAGGCCAGGTTGACGAAGGCTTTGTTCTCCGTCGTCTCGTCCGGGTCAATGGGATAGACGCCGGCAACGCGCCTTGGGGCGGGAAAGAAAGGCTGGTTGACAATGGATGAATCCACCTCTACCCGCTCGAAGCCGGCCAGCATTTCGGCCAGAAATTCCAAATGTTCCGCGGTGGGAATGTCTCCATAGAAGAAAAAGCGCGCGTTGGTCGGCGAATAGTATCGGCGGTGAAAATCCCGGAACTGCTCATACGTAAGCGCGGGGATGACATCCGGGTCGCCCCCGGAATCCAGGGCATACACGGTGTCCGGATAAAGATGCTGCTGAATGTCCTTGTACATCAGCGAATCGGGCGACGAATAAGCACCCTTCATTTCATTGTAAACAATGCCGGAGATGATCAGATCGCTTTCGGGATCGCCGGGCTTGGCGAATTCCAGATGATGACCTTCCTGCAGGAAGGTTTCGCGAAGCAGGCGGGGATGCAGGACCAGGTCCGTGTAAACGCGCGCCAGATTATAAAAATCCGCCTTGATCTGACTGGCCACCGGGTAAAGGGTTTTGTCCGGGTATGTGAAGGCGTTGATGAAGGTTTGCATGCTGGAACGAATCAGTTCTTTGAAGGCGTCTTTCAGCGGATACTTCTCCGAACCGGCCAGCACACAATGCTCCAGGATATGGGGCAGGCCCGTGGAATCGGCGGGCGGCGTCCTGAAGCCGATGGCGTAAAGGTTCTCCCGGTCCGGGGCGTGCAGATGCAGTGCTTTGGCGCCCGTTTTGCTGTGCTCCATTTCATAGGCGGTCAGGCGCATGGCCTCGATGACTTCGACGCGCAATACGACAAAACCCTGGACGACATCGCCGGCCCGCATGGTCGGCTGCAATACATGGATAGGGGTCACGAAACGCTCCTCGAAAAAAGAATTTTTTACTGCGGACAAGCCTGAATCGTCACGCGGCGGTTTTGCGCCTGGCCTTCCGGTGTGTCGTTGTCGGCGATCGGCTGCGATTTGCCTGCGCCCCGGACGGTCAGGCGATGTTCGTCGATGGCGTATTGTTCGACCAGATATTGTTTGACGCTCTGGGCGCGCCGCCGCGACAGATCCAGGTTGACAGCGTTGGTCCCGACGCTGTCCGTGTGGCCGGTGATGGCGAGCGTGTTCTCGGGATACTTCACCAGATATTCAATAACCGTTTGCACGCTGCTTTTCGGGATGGCGTCCACCTGCGTGGAATTGGTGTCGAAGGCAACGCTGATGTTGACGCAACCCGGGCGGTTGAAATCGCCGTCGAGGACGGCCCCGGGCAGCGCTTTCCCCCTGGGAGCGGAGAGCACGGGTGTTGCGGAAACGATTTTCTCCCTGGCGGCTTTCGTTGCCGCGATGTCTTTCGTCTCGTTGCTGAAGCAGATCTCGCCGATCAGACCTTCGGCGGGAGTTCTGGTTCGCTGGGTGTTGATGTGGATTTGCAGACCGGTGGTGACGCCGAACGGTTCACCTCCGTTGATGTCGCCGAAAAGTTTTTTGTAGTCTTCATACAGATTGCGGCGTTCCGTGTACCACTGGCCGGTTTTGTCCGTTTTGTTCCTCAAGACAATGTAGCGCATTTTGTCGCCGCCGATCTGTGTGCTGCGTCCGCTCCATCCTTTGGGCGCTTCGTTGTCCCAGATGTAGCCGACGACCGGCGTGTTCAGCACAGCCGGGAAACCGGTTTCTTTAAAGGCAACATAGACCTGGAGAGCCTGATCATCAGCTGTTTTTTTGCGGACATCGCCGCCGACGGGCATTTTTTCAACTTTCCAGCGCCAGGAAAGAATTGGAAAGTCTTTCACGTTGACGCGCGCCCCTGTGCGCACGCCGAAGGACGAGTTGCCCTGCGATCGCAGATGCAGATAATAGTTGTTGTCTTCTTTGGAGATTTTCAGGGACGGCGAGCCGGTTTTTTTCTCCAGCGCCCAGCCGGCGGGCGCTCCGCCCGGCAGATCCGGGGAGCAGAATTTGGCGACGGGAATAACGGCTGCTTCGACGCCGGCGCAAAATAACACCGGCAAAACCAGCAGCAGGAGCCAGGAGCGCGTGATGATTTTCTTCATGTCCGCTATTGCCCTGACATGATTTCCGCGCGCAGCGCCATGATTTGAGTCCGCGTAAACACGGACTCAACGCAGTTCGTGTGTTGGAGGATGTTTTCCCGTCCGCCTTCCTCGCGGTCAATCAGGGTAATCACCCGGTCCACCACCAGACCGGCCCGGCCGGCCTGTCCGATGGCGGTGATTGTCGAGCCACCCGTGGTGATGACGTCGTCGAGAATCACAACCCTTTCGCCGGCGACGACATTTCCTTCGATGGCGCTCTTCGTGCCGTGGTCCTTGATATCCTTTCGCACGATGAACGATTTGATCGGTTTGCCCCTCTGGAAGGAAACCACGGCCAGGGCGTTGGCGATAGGGTCGGCGCCCAGCGTCAGGCCTCCCGCCGCGGTGACCGGCGCATCCTTCAGCATTTCAAAAACAACCTCGCCGATCAGATTCATGCCTTCCGGGTCCAGTGTGGTCGGTTTGCAGTTGAAATAAAAATTACTCCGGCGGCCCGACGCCAGCGTAAAAGGGGGGTCGTCACTGTATTTGAAAGAGCGCTCCAGGATGATTTTTCCAAGGCGCTCTCTGGCGGTGCTTTGACTCATGGACATAACATTTTCCTCCGGTCCGGATGAAATTACGAGCGGGTATTCTCGCGGATGACAAATTTGATGGGCAGTTCCGCCCATGTTTTATAAGGAACGCCGGATTTTTTGGCCGGCACAAATTTCCAGTCTCTGACCGCGGCTACCGCGGTGTGATCCAGAATGGCGTAGCCGGATGACTGCCGGATGAAGGCTTTGCCGACGCGTCCGTCCGTCAGGATTTCAACCGCGATGAGCACCACGCCCTCATAGCCACGCTGCCGGGCCGTTTCCGGATAACCGGGCGGCGGATTCTCGCGGTAGCGGGGATAGGCGCTGGAATTGACCTGCTGCGCAACGGGGGCCGCCTGCGCTCTTACGGCGCCGGACGCCATCCCGTGGCCGGGCGCTTCCGCAGGAGGCGCGGTCCGGTCCCCGGAAAACGCCGTTGCGGCATCGGGCGCGGTTTTTTCGTCAGACGAAACGTCTGTGGAAAACTCCGGCTGATCATCCTGCGCGGTCTGCATTTCCCCTGTGGCGGAAAACCGGCTGTCCGCGGCGGGCTTCCTGTGCCCGACCTGCGGGGCGGGCGTCAGGGAAGCATCCTTTCCGGAAGCGACGGATGCCCAGACTACATCAAGCCTGCCCGTCATCTCCGGGGGTGTTGCCGGGCCGGACAGGCTGAAAACCAGGACTGCCGCTGCCAGGCCGTGAAGCCCGACCGAAGCGCAAGCGCCCAAAAGCCTGTTGAATTTTTCTTTCGCCATCGCCTTTATTTGCCGACCAACCGATCCACCGCTTTGACGGCGGCTACGCCGTCTCGGGCGAAGGATGCGCCGATGGATTCGGCATACGCCTGCGTCACCACCGCCCCGCCGACAAGAAAATCCGTCCGGATTCCCTTGGCGCGGGCAAATGTTATGACCTCCTTCATGTGGACCATTGTCGTGGTCATCAGAGCGGAAAGTCCAATCACATCAGGCTTTTCCTTTTGGGCCGCCTCGATGATTGCCTGATCCTGAACGTCTTTGCCCAGATCAATAACACAATATCCGTAATTTCTCAAAAGCAGCGCGACAATATTCTTGCCGATGTCGTGAATATCGCCCCGGACGGTTGCCAGCAGAACCTTGCCCTTTTCCGCAGCCGCCTTTTGCTTCAGATACGGGTCCAGCAGGGCCAGAGCTTTTTTCATCGTTTCCGCCGCGGCCATCAACTGCGGCAGAAAATAAATTTTCTTTTCGTACAGGTCTCCCACCCGCACAATGGCCGGAATCAACACCTCATCGACAATCCGGGAGGCGGGACGTCCGGTCTGGAGAAGCGCTTCGACAAAAGAGACGATGCGGTCCCGATCGCCGTCGAGAATGGCCGCGGTGACTTTTTCCTCCGGGGACAATTGGGCCGAAGCGGTTGGCGGCGCCGCGGGCGCCTGTTCGGAAAAATGGCGGATAAACAGCAGAGGCGCCTTTTCCCTGGCGACAAGCGCGTCCCCCGCTTTTTTCACGTTCATGAACTCCGTGCCGGCCGGATTGGCAATGGCCATCGAAAGCCCGCAATACTGCGCCATGGCCAGAAACGCGGCGTTGAGCCAGGGGCGCCCCGGCATTCCGAAGGAAACATTGGACAGGCCGAGAACTGTTCTGCTTTTAAAAGTCTTTTTGCACCAGGCCACCGTGGCCAGCGTTTCCCGGGCCGCTTCGGCGTCGGAGGCAACCGCCATCGTCAGCCCGTCCACAATAAAATCATCTTTGGTCATCCCGGCCTTCTGCGCCTTTGCATAAATTGACCGGATGACCGCCTGACGTTTTCCGGCCGTCTTCGGGATGTTGCCGTCGGTGAGGGGCAGCAAAATGAACATCGCGCCGTATTTTACGGCCAGCGGCAGAAGCCTGGCGAGTTTTTCCTTTTCGCCGGAAATGGAATTGATCAGCATCCGGCCCGGATAGAGGCGAAGCGCCGCCTCGATGGTTTCCAGCTTCGATGAATCGATGACCAGCGGCAGGCGGGTGGTCGTGGCGAGGAGCCCGATCACTTTTTTAATCGTTGCGACTTCGTCAATGCCCGGCACCCCGATGTTGACGTCCAGCAGGGAAGCCCCCTGGGCTTCCTGCTCCTGCGCCATCTGGCGGATGATGGACAGTTTACCTTCCATCAACTCCTGCTGCAGGGCTTTCTTGCCGGTGGGATTGATCCTTTCGCCGACGACCAGCAGGGGCTGATCCTCGTCCAGCGGGAGATGGCTTCTTGCGGAGCAAAGCGCCGCGAGCGATGTCCGGCGGGGCTTTACCGGTTTCCTTTTCCCGACCGCGCGGGCCAGCGCCGCGATGTGGGCGGGCGTCGTGCCGCAGCAGCCTCCCAGCAGGTTGGCGCCCGCTGTGATCAGATTTTTGGCGGAAGCGGCAAAGGTTTTGGCATCCATGTCGAAAACGGTTTTTAATCCCTCGAGCCGCGGCAGACCGGCGTTGGGTTTGGCCACCAGCGGCACCGTCGCATAGGGCTTCATGGCGGCGATGGTTTGGGCCATCTGTTCGGGACCCGTGGAGCAATTGCAGCCCACGGCATCGGCGCCCAGGCTCTGCAGGGTAATGAGCGCCGCTTCCGGCGGTGTTCCGCCCAGCGTGTGCCCGTCGTTTTCAAACGTCATGGAAACGATGGTGAAAATGCCCGTGAGTTCCTTTACCGCCAGCAGGGCCGCGCGCGCTTCCTGAATATCGATCATGGTTTCGATCACGATCAGATCGCAGCCGCCGTCGATCAGGCCGCGCGCCTGTTCTTTAAACGCATCGACCGCCTCTTCAAAGGCCAGCGGACCGAAAGGCTCAATAAACAGGCCGGTGGGTCCGATGTCGCCGGCCACCAGCGCTTTCTTGCCGCAGGCCTGCCGGGCCAGACGCGCCAGTTCCCGGTTAACCGAGCAGGCGTCTTTCTTCACGCCGAATTGCTTCAGCTTGAAACGGTTCGCTCCGAACGTGCAGGTGTAAACCACCCGGGCGCCGGCCTTGGCATAGGACGAATGAATGTCCTGAATCACCGTTGGATTTTCCAGGCACCAGATTTCCGGACAGACCCCGGCGGGCAATCCTCTCTTCTGCAGCTCGGTGCCCGTCGCTCCGTCCAGAATGACAAGCTGTTTTTGTATAAGGCTTTTAATTTTAAGGTTTTTTGTCACGTCAACTCCCTGCGGGACTTTTTTAGTGAGCCCTTATATCATCTTTACCCTTCCAGGTGGGATTTTTTTCAGCAGCGCCGGCCATTTCTCTTGAACATCAAGACGTTACAGCCATTTATCGAAAAACCGGATGGCGGCGGGCTGCCATCCGGACAATGGCGCCGCCCATCCGGCCATAGCTGATGCCTGCCGCCTCCGCGGCGCAGGCCATGCTGGCGTCGTGGCTGATGTCCGCATTGGGGTTGATGTCCAGGATGTAAAAAACATCGTCCCGCAACCGGACATCCATGCGGGCGTAATCCCGGCAGCCCAGCACGCGATAGGCATCGCAGCATATCTTTTCCAGCGCCGTCTTTTCTTCGGGGCTCAGAGGTGCGGGCAGCCTCGTTTCGATTTTTTCATACGCATCGGAGCCCGGAATGAATTTGGCATCGTAGCCGCAGAGGCGGTCCCGGATGTCTTTGAAAAAAGCAAAATCCATTTCCGCAACAGGCAGGACGGTGAGTGGCTCATTGCCCCAGACCGACACATGAAATTCGCGCCCGTCGATAAAATCTTCCACCAGGGCCGGCTGCCGGTAATCCTCCAGAATAAACGGAATGCGCGCCGTCAGTTCCTCCCTGTCGAGCGCGACGGAATCACGGCTGATCCCGGCGGAGCAGTGTTCGTTGACAGGCTTGACGATTGCGGGAAACTTTTCCCATTCCACCGCCTCACCTCCGCGAAAGATACGCCAGGAGGGCGTGGGGATGCCGGCGGCGTCAAGCATGGCTTTGACGGCGGCTTTGTCCTGCGCGAGCGCGAGCGTTTCCGAACCAGCGCCGGTAAAGGTGAAGCCCATCGCCTCGAGCCGTTGGGCCACCAGCCACTCGCTGTGGGATATTCCCGGCAGGCTTTCACACCAGTTAAATACGATGAACGAGGCGGGATCAAAGCGGCTCAGGCAGCCTTCGAGATCGTCGTCGTCAATCGAAGCAAAAACCGTCGGATAGCCTGCCTCGATAAGCGCCAGGCCGAGCTTCGTGGACTGACCGATCACTTCTTCTTTTTCGGCATCCGTCCAGTCCGGATCGACATTGTAGAGCAAAACAACAGGAATTTTGCCGGGTTTTATGTCCAACGCCTCGGAAGATTTGAGCATTTCATTTTCCTTTCAGGGGTGCTCATTAAACATATTTCTATTGGAATTCCAAGAATGAATTTACAAATGTCCGGGCCGGTGATATTTTCCGGGCCGGGGAAGCGGAAAGGATGAAAAACACGAAACCCATGGAATGCCTGCGCTGCGGCCGTTGTTGTCTGGTCGATTTCACGGCCTACGCGACGGAGGAAGACATCCGGCGATGGGAAACCGAAGGAAGGGACGATATCCTTGACATCCTGAAGAGAGAGCAGACGCTCTGGGAGGGGGACCGTCTGATGTCGCGGGAGTCGGGAACCGCGCTTGCCGGATGCCGTTTTTTTGCCTTCGACGGCGAGCGGTATTTCTGCACCATCCATGAAACAAGTCCTGCGGTGTGCAGGCTTTTCGAGCCGGGTTCGTCCGAAATTTGCCCGCGGCATTCAAGACCGGAGAAGGGAAATCCACACTGATCACCTTATAGCAATCCTATGCACAACGGCGCGGACGGGGGCCTTCCATCGCGGTCGATGCGCAGGACCTTACCGTCCAGGCGTTGGAGATTCTGCGACAGCGGACCGTCATGATTGTCTCCGGTGGTGACATGCAGATAACCGTCAACCGGACTGAACCGGAATATTGAGGATCCCCATAGAAATGATCGTCATCATCCTTTAACACGGCCACCAGCCGATCAAGCAGCCTCAATTACCGGAAGAACGATTTTCTTGTCAGTCTCTGAACTTCCTTTTCATCCGTCCAAACGATTTCACCTGTTTTGATATCAACCAGCTGCAGGGTAATATTGTAATAAATAACGTCCTTCCGATCGCTTCGCTTACGGATGCTGGATATCATGCCTCTCAAAATGAGTTGGGCTCCCACCAATTTTCCCACCTGCACAACCGTCTTATGGTCAAACAATCCGGACTGTTGTAGTTTCATTTGGTTCAGGATATCTTCTGTGGCCTGATCGTCGATGAAATTTGCCGTCCCTTCGTTGATCAATCTCGTCCTGATTCTCTCCATGATCGTGCGTGTATTGACGTGCTCGTCTGTTTCATTTTTGAGTTGTCTCGCCAGTATCCATCGCGGTTTCTCAACTGTATATTGCGGACGGTTCCTATAGGCGCTTTTCTTGATCGAATCAGCCATATAATCGCTCACATCTTTTAGGTCTTTAGCGGACCAGTCTGAGCCGGTAACCGTTTCCTCATCGGTAATGGAATGTTGGATCGAAGGACCGCAGCCGCAGCAGACCAGGATTAAAAAGAGCATAACAGGATAGATTACTTTTTTTAACACGCTCACTTTCATGATAAAACCTCCCACAATAAGAGCGATCAGCGTCATGGTGACCAGGGAAACAGACACCCGAATCGAAGCGATCGCATTAGATTTGAACGGGGCCTCGTTACCGTGTCACAGAAAAATATGCGACGCGGATTCGCCCCTCTTCCAGGATCACGTTCTGAACTTGGGAGCCACCGTTATATTCGATTCCGATGGTATACTCGCCCGGCATGAGTTCATTAACCCTGATGTACTGGATCTGCCGGGGAAGCGATATCCAGCTTCGCAAATCCGCCTTTTCCGCGGCAATCCACTGTGAGCTTACCACACCGATCGCCACTTTCGCAAATAGCCCCGCGAATGGAACGTCCTTCAACAGTTCCTCGGCGGCCATTTGCGCCCCTACCTGGGCAGCCGCCTTTCCGGTCATCCGGGCAATCAGCTTTCCCATCATGGCGGGCTTGTTTCTCTCGTACTGGCTGAAAATCGTCTTCTCGACATCATACAGCCGCGTTGTGTTTCCGATAGACTCACCGTTGATCTTGATCGTGCAATCCGCTATCGCCGACTCCACAGCATTGTACCCGGCATAGGCGAATCCCAAAGTTACGGATCCGCCTGCTGCAATGACAGTAGCGGGGCCATATTTCACTTCATATTTCCGCGGGGCCATCCCCACATCGACAAAAACAATCAAATCCGTCGTACTTCCCTGACGCCTTTCGAGACGGGCGACTTCATCATCTAACTCCATCTTGCGATACTCTATCTTCGCATCGTCAGTGTTCCCCTCCATCTCATAAACGACTGCGCTCAAGAACCTGGCGAAGGGATTTTCAAGATAGGCCCGTTCCGGATTTTCCTCTATATACTGGTGGATCCTGTTGATGGTCTTGTTCCTTTCCACCCGCGCCCCTTCCAGATCTCCCTTCCCCAAATAGGCGAGGACGAGATAGGGCGGGATCATCAATTTTTCGTGCATTTCCGGTTCGTATTCCTGAACGGTATCGTCCGTAGCCAGCGAACCCAGTCCCTCCGTAATGCTGAAGGTCCCTTCAATGGTGAGGAACCGGCTCTCGGCCTGCTGCAGGTCGCTAATGCATTGTTCGTATTTACGGGCAGCCAGTGCAATCTTGCCTCTCTCCAAAAGCTTCAAATGTTTGTCCTGCTTGGCCCCTCCCTCCCCGATGGATCGCTGATAAATATTGTCCGTAACGAACAGGGCGGCCTCAAACGAACCCTCCCTCATGTGGGAAATGACCGGCTCGTACTCCAGGGTGTATCCGCTGGGCGGAACGTCCTGACGAACGATCTCCGGTTCGCTCTGCGTCTCCGGGGCAGTGGCGGTCAAGTCCGGCTGATCCGACTGCGGAGGTGCAGCGACCAGCTCCGCATCGGACTCCGGTGGGAGGGCAGCGGCGATTAGGGGGGCGTCTTCTTCAGGAGGCATATCGGGACTTCCGGTCTGGTCCTGATCGACCACCGAAAAGGCATACCGGGCGGACACCACGTACCCCTGGCGCTGATAATGGTAATAGGCCCTCACTTCGTACTTCCCCGGTTGCGGCGCATCAAAAGAAAGGGCCCCCTGACTCAGCCCCTGGGACATATACTTGTAGTCTCCGGCATCCGTATCGTGAGAGGAAGCCGGCACGAGGCAGATCCAGTCCGCGCCATCACCGGGCGCACCGGAGAAAAGAACCCGGATCGATTCACCGGGGTGGTAAACCGCCCGGTCCGTCTTCACAGAGGCGGCACCGCAAGCGGGGGAGGGGTGGAAACCCGCCAACGCGACAATCAAAAAGGTCAAACAAACAACCACACATGTCTTTCCGTGTATCGTCCGCAACAACATCTTTCACCCCTTATTCATTGATAAGAAATTGCTTTTGACGGCTCTGAATATAGAAGCGCAGGCTTCTCAAGTCAAGGGGTATTTTCCACCGAAAATCAGGCGCGCCCAGCTTTTGGGGAATCGCATTCGCTTGAGCATCTCTGCTTCTGATAAAACACGGACGGCAGAGATGCCGCCGGTGGCGCCGATAGCCGGAAAGCGGTATGGCTACTGCGGGAATGAAGACCAGCGGTCGACAATCTTTCCTCCGCGAACCAGCACAATATCGCCGAACTCGCGCAGGATGGCCTCGCTCTGGGTAGGTCGCAGGAAGATGTAATCATCTACGGCCAGGGCGGTTTTCCGCGAACCGTTGGCAACGGATTGATTCGTGCTCAGGCCGAAAAAGGCATTACCTTCCAGGCCCTTCGGTGAATGGAAATTCGCGCGCCATCCCCCGCCGTAAATGAAATAGGTTACCTGTTGGTTGGGATTCCACAGGGGGAAAATCCAGCTTAATTTTTCCAGGAAGGGCACGGTGGTCCCATCAAGGCGCTTCAGCACCGGCGCCGCCACCATCAGGGCCGGCAGGTGGTCGGTGAGCAGAAGCGTGTCGAAATCGGACGGCTTTACCAGTCCCGACCCTACGGCGACGTCGTTGACGGGCCCCTCCCCCTTGAAGAGTCGGTAAGTGTGGCTCCCTCCGCTGTTGAAGGTCAGTTCATTCGAGAAAAAACCGGGATAATGCTTCTTCCCGAAATCGTAAAACTCCCGGTAGCGCGCCATCATTTCGGCGTAGGCATCCCGTACCGCCGCCTCCTTCTTCTTCAGGAGGGGCAGGGCGGAGGCGACATGGGGCTCATATCCCATGTAGCCGCTGAATTTCAGCCGGTCGCCGCTGTCGGAAACGATCTTCAGCATTTCGTCCAGATCATCCATGTTTGTCGCACCGCCCCGGTGAAGGCCCACGTCGATCTCGATGTTACAGCGCAGAGTGATATTTTTTTCGGCGGCGAAGGCGAGATACTGTTTCATGCGTTGCGGAGTGTCGATCAGCCACTGCACCTGACGACCGGGATCGAAGCCCGTTTCGCGCGGAACGGTCGCGTAAAATTCACGGACAGCGTTGATCGGCATCGGTTTCCCCAGTAAGATATCGACGTCGTGAAATGCCTGGGCGGCCAGGAGATTGAGGTCCGGCTGATGGAAGACCATGAGCTTCTTTGTGCCCGTTTTCTGCATGATGTATTTCACCATGTGCGTTGAGGGGAGCGATTTTACCACGAGCCTGTAAGCAATGGGCGGCTGGATGCTCTCCTTGAGAAGCGTGAGGTTTTTATCAAGCCGGTCCATATCCACGAGGATGACCGGCCGGCCGGAGCCGTTCTTCTTCAGTTCATCATTCAGCGCAGCGAAGTAAGCGTCATGAGGCGCGCCATGGTCCGATGGCTTCAGGATCACGATGACCAGCACAACGACAATCAGAGCGGAAATCAGCATGAGAGACCTGCGGTTCTTTTTAAAAAAGTTCATAGGATAACCCCCTGATGCGATTTGATTCGAGAGAACGGCCCGCCTTTTGGACAAGACGTTGTCTGTTTCTGATTAAGCTATACGAAACACGTTTTTGGCTGTCAAGCAATCCTTACAGCTTTCAAGGCGTGGTGTCGGTGTCGAGCGCCGAAAGGGTTCCGTGTGCATGATGGATTAAAGTCCTGCATTTCCGTCGAGGGTCTTTTGTCGCGTACAGACGGCACTAAAGGGGAAAAGGCATTCATTGCTGATTTTCGGTTGATTGCCAACTATGCATTTTTCTGAACCACCGGACATTAACTTATTTACGCAGAACGAAAAAATCACCCGGAGCGTAGCGATCGGGTGCATTGCTTTTGTTATCTGCTTCTTAATTCCTTATCTGTCAACTCCACCTCACGATGATAAAATTCTTCCGCTTTTGGTTTGTCAATGACCCACTCGGTTTCAATCCTGTTATTTATTGGAGGCCATTCCTTCATTCTCATAAATGGGACGGAGGGCAGAAGGCTAATTGGAAATTTATACTCAGGATCAGGATGTAGAATTCCCACAGCTAGTGTTGTCTTAGCAAGTACACTAAATAAAAGGATTGCCGAAATGCTTCTTCTGCACGATTCCAATGCGCCGTTTTTGAGTCTGAAAAAAACTGAATCTTTCAAATCAGTGACAATATCGACAGTATCAATTGGTTTACCAATTGGAACCTCAATCATTGTATCACTTGTCAGTAATAATTCTGCACCATGTGTGCCCAAAAGAACATCTGCCGCAACATGCTCACACGTTATTACGAGAGTTCTTGGAACGCTGTATCCAGACAATTGCATCGTTTTGCTAGATACTTTAGTGCGCAGCATATGAGTTATCATTCGAAAAAAGCCAGCGGATACGTTCTCTGATACTTCATTTCTCCATCCCGATTGCGCAGCTACTGATTCTGCCTCAAGGCAGGTAACTTCAAATATGAATTGATTGCCATTTGACTTACAAAGGAAGTCAGTACCCCCTGTACTAATATCTTCCGCCACCTGTACATCCTTAAAAATTGATCTTAGAATTGAGAATGTTATAGCTTCTGCCTTTACACTTTCAATTTTAGCTTTCATGCGCCGACAATAGCTTTGAAAATGACTAGGATATTTAACCTCTAAGAAAGTTTTATAACTTTCAATGACATCTTTTGTTGAACACATAGACTAATATTCCAAATACAAAGATAACGCCCGGCATCACCGGCTTGTCGGCTGAATGCCCTTGTTGTACGGCGCATCGGAATCATTGAGCAACCTTTGCACCTGCTTAATCACCGTTGTCGGAAGTTCAATGTTCAGAGGTACCGCAACACTCTTGAACAATTCGAGACTCCACTGCCACGACTCGCGATAGGCCGCGTATAGCGCTCTTGATTCTGCGCCGGCTGTGCATGCCAGGTAGCGATTATACGCAACCGCGGAAAGATCCTTTTCCAGCGCGCGCGAAGGCGTCGGCCAGTGGTCTGTCGACCCTTCGTGGAGGCGAACCAGCTTGAGCAGGTTTTCATGGGCTTTGCTCAGCAAAGCCCATGCGCGGGCATGCTCTCCCCGATTGAGAAGATTGGCGCCAAAGAGCATCAGACTGATGAGATTCAATACGATCCCTTCTACAAGCGGCGCGCCTTCACGTATCGGAGGACCGCCCACAAGGGCACTCGCGTATTGTGACAGCTCGCCGGATCGGTCCAGCAAAACAGCCGCATCGAGCGAGGGAAACCATCCGTAGCCTTGCCATGTGGAAATAATCGGTATGTCCGATTTGCGCATGAAGTGGAATTCACCGCGAATGCCGTTCTCAAAAAGTGCTGTATAGTGGCCGAAGTCGTCCGGAAAGTAAGCCGCAACCGGACTGACTGCATTAAGCCACGAGTGCTGCTCGAAGCTCTCAAATGAATCATCTTGAATGAACACCGCGAATTCGATATCAGAGAACGCGTCACCCTCTCCGGTAGCAAATGAGCCGAACATCAAAGCTGCGATTATTCGTGCATCCTCATGACAAGCATCTCTGAAGCGTTCGATCATTTCCTGCTGAAGCATTGAAACCTCCGGGAAAAATTGTTTCTCATTCGCACTGTTCAAATCGTCAAAACTGCATCCGCGCACAGCCAGAAAAGCTTCTCGCGTATGGTGGTTCTTGATTGCCATGAACGCTCATCCCATTCCACACAGCTCAAATCGTCCCCACCATATAATATCTGTCCTAAACTTACACCACGAAATTGCGCAACTGCCATCATGCCCGCGCTTTCCATTTCTACAGCAAGACAGCCTTCCTCTTTTCTCATGGCTATCCTATCCGGTGTCTCTCTGAAAGGCGCATCGGTCGTCCAGGTTTTACCGATATGGTGCGGAATGTTCATATTACTCAAGGTGTTTGCAAGGGCTTTCACCCCCGCTTCGTGCGCAAACACTTCCCGGCTTGGGGGCAGGTAATGATACGAAACGCCTTCGTCGCGGATTGCGCTGGATACAACCAGTAAACTGCCAACCGCCATATGTTTATCAAGAACTCCACAACCTCCACAAACCATAAATTCCCGACAGCCATAAGCGATGACTTTTTCGAGCAGGCCCGTGGCCAGTGGCGCGCCAACACCTGGATGGAAAAATGCCAATCTCTGATCACAGTATTCAATTTCATAAATGGGATGAGGACCATCTTCCCAATAGTCTGTTACCAATACCTTTGCATTGTGTTCGATTACTACTTTATCGATCACTTCCCTGAAAAAACAGACTACACAATACTCAGGCATATCCAAAGGCGTAATGACCTTTGAAGGCTCGATAAAAGCAACACGGGTTGGGTCATATTCCAGAATTGGGAATTTTCTATTCATAAGACCTTGTAACACAACGAAAAGCTAAGCCGAAGTAGCGCCGCAGGTGCTGCGATCCGGTGTAGCGACTTGTTGTGGAAATCATTTAACACCATCCTTTTTTCCAAGAAGGATGCTCTGTGTGAGTATCCAGATTATGGAAAAAAAGAAAGCTAACCATTCCCAAATTACAGGTGTATCCCTGCTTACAATTCCACGTTCATAGCAGCCAATTAAGATGGCAAAGAGAAAATATACAACTACCAACAAAAAGGACAAAGAAGGAAGAATTCTAGGAATATCTTTTAATGACCACTCCTTGATTCCAATCATGGTTTGAAGAATCACAACACCAAAAAAGTATAAAGGAATACCGATCTTGTGGACTGTGGCAGATACATTATAAGGCACGGCAGTCATAATGACTGTGCCTGAAGTTGAAACAAAAGCAATCAATAAGGTCGCGGCAATAAAAGCACTGCCTGCCCCTAATTGGCCAAGCCGAAGAATTAGCAGTAAAATAGCAAGATATCTTATAGGTGCGGCAATAAGGGTACCTGCATTAAAGGTGATCTGCGGCCAACCAGCAGTAGCCCCAATATCACTTAAATAGGTGGTTAATATGGAAAAGTCTTGATGCTGAGCTGAGAGATAAGCTATTGTTGCAAGAAGAACAACGAGTGTTCCCCATATACCTGCGATAATTCCAACTATTCTCAATGCAGATGGAATATGAATAACTGTCTTGTTATCTTCGGTCGTCAGCATTTTTCACACCCCAACGTCAAAATTAACCCGTGGACCCGCCAGCGGCGGGGCCGTCGGGTTGCATGCCTTGTTGGGCGGCAACTGCCTTGCGCATTGCATACCTGCGGAGCATGACGCCACCAAGCAAAACCTCTTGCTCCTCGACTACGGCAAAACCATGCTGCATGAAGAAGGGCTTTGCAACCAGGCTGGCTTCTGTGAAAAGCGAAACTCCTGGAAGTGCTTTTTCAACCTCGCGGTATAGAGCAGATGCGACGCCTTGACGCTCGAAACCCGGAGCGGTGTAAAGAAACTCGATGTGACCGTTCGGCTCGTAAGAGATGAACCCAACAATCGTATTCCTCTCGATTGCCAGAAGAGTCCGCAGGCCAGATAGACGAGCTGACCAAGCCTTTACATCAGCAGAACGCGCTGCCCACGCATTCCTTTGTGTCGCATCGTAATGTGACGCTCCAAGTTCATGTACCGACGCAGTAAAAACTGCCGCGACAGCAGCGATGTCAGAGTCGTTGCAGATACAACGTATGTTCATATCGGTTTTCTCCGTCCAATCGGGATAGGGAGAAGCCTCGCGACGACGAGCCTGCCCTTCTCCTATCCTTCGGCTCTGCGAACACCTGGTATGTGGACTTACACCTCATTAGTTACGTGCCATGCCTGGCACAAACGAAAAGCTCCAGCCGGAGCCGCGCCCTTGGCACTGCGATCGGCTGGAGCGGCTGGTTGGCAGCAATTGCATGTAAAATGATTAATCTCCAAGGCATTTATCATATTCTATGTAGCCAAAGACGCTATCGTTTCCATTTCATCAAGCCAAAAATAAAGTGCATCAGTGTTTGTAGTGCTTTCCAGAAACCATATAAGTGAGGTGGTCTGGCCTCTTCGGACAGGGAACAGGGTTTTATAAG
>JAAZHX010000014.1 GCA_012510495.1 Smithella sp. | reverse complement strand
CTGTGGGACTATACTACACAACAGAGCGCATAGCTGTCCAGAGGGATAGCCAAAAAAAGCGCCTTCGGCCGAGATCGCCAAGGACTATACGCTGAATGGGCTGTATGTAGTGAGGAGGCAGAGCATGCAGAAGAACCTGTACATCCGCGATACCGACGTCGAGGTCTGGGACAGGGCCGCAGAGTTGGCGGACCAGCCGCTCAGCCAGCTCGTCACCGCGCTCCTGAGGGACTTCATCGAGAGTAAGGGTAGAGGGCACGGCCCGGTGACCGAGGTCGAGCCGGGCGTGTTCACGATCTATCCGATCTCAACATCCCAAATGTGCAACCCGTCCAGAGGCCCGATCCGGCACTCGCGGCCCCTCGCCTTCAAGGGCCGCGAGCTACACCAGGGCGTCCGCTACTTCTCGTGGATCACCGAGCCCGGGGGGAGGGTGCTGTTCTATGGCGAGGATTCGAGACATCTCTGGGCATGGGACTCCGTGGCTGACCTGCAAGAGTGGGTCGATCAGAATCCGCTAGGGGGAGATCTGGGTGAGCAGTTCGACGCGATGATGACGGACACAACCGTGTCGAGTCCGGATGAGTGGCTGCAGGCAGTGTACCAGACTCTTCACGCTGCGGGGGGTGTTGCGTATGACTGGATAGAGTAGCACCAAAAGCAGGCAAAACGCACTAAACCCGCACCTCGATTGAATGTGAGGACCAGAGCATCACATTGAGGTTTTCGACCCGAGAGGGCAGATCAGATGATGCAGACCCGCGGGTAACCTCCAGCCAGTTGCTGGAGGTTACCCCGACCGACCCACCATTTCTAGAAGCCCCCTGGGAACGCCCTATGAGGGGGAAAGGACACCAATCATGATTATTACTGAACTCATCACGATCGGCACGACGCCCGATGTGCGCACCAACCCTAATGGGCACAGCACGATGTACTTCCGCGGCGCCTGCGAGCGCCCAATGTCCGAGGGCACCGAGTGGCTCAGCGTCTATATCAGCGATCCCCCGCTAATCGAGCGCGTCAACAAACTCAACCTCGACAAGGGCGATCGCATAGTCGCCACGGGGTCCCTGCGCCTGGAGACGCATCGGGACGGGACGCCCAATCCCGTTCTCTCGTGCGGAGGATTCGAGCTTGTCCCGAAGCGACGCACGGAGTCGCCCACAGCCGAGGCACCGTCACCGAACACGGAGTCACCCACAACCGAAGCACAGTCACCGCCGCGGTCCGCAAGGAAAAAGCCGGCCGAGGAGCCCAACCACGACCCGTTCGCCGACAGCCAGATGGCATACGTGGAGCAAGAGTCAGAACCCAGCGACCCAGCCGACATATTCGCCGGGATGTAGCCCATCGCCAGATGCGGAGCCCATCATGCAGCGAAAGTAGAGCAGCCCTCCGGAAAACCGCGGGGGGCTGCTCTTTTCATCTCTTCGTTCGCCTCCCCTACCCCATGGATTCAGAGCTGCGTCTCGCGATCGCGCCAGGATGCCCTAGGAT
>JAAZHX010000146.1 GCA_012510495.1 Smithella sp. | reverse complement strand
CCCATATATAATGTAATAATAGATGCCTTTATTTAAAAGGTCAATGCTACTAAAATTGTTGACAAAAAAGGGGCTGTCTGGCAAGTAGTGTCAGACAGCCTTTTTTTTTGCTTGCTCCGGGACTTTATTATGTTTTTTCGAAAAATACTCTAATAGCTATCCTTAATTACTTCCCTTCTATTCCCATTAACCGCTTCATATTGAATCCAAGCACCAATAATCCCCATTCTACAGACACTTTATCAATACCCCGCGTTCTGAATCGCCGAAATCCCTGGTTTGCCTTCAATTGCCCAAAAACCGTTTCGACTTCATGTGCACGGCGACGCATTAATTTCTTTCCAATATCGCTTGCCAGACGTTCCCTTGCCTGTTGTTTAAGACGTATCATCGCTTCATTGCGCTGAATGGAGCGACCCTCCTGAGAACGGGTGCATTCTGATCGTAGCTCGCACGTACCGCAATCCTGACAGGTGTAAATCCTGAGATTCTGCCGAAATCCTGAAGCTGTTTTATTTATTCGATTATGTGAGTACGATAGCTGTTTCCCCGCAGGACATTCATACGAATCGCAAACCTCATCGAATTTCCAGTTTTCTGTATTCCACTGATTCTTCTTCCACGAGCGCGACTGTTCCTTTTGCCACAACGTATATTTTATTGTTGCTTCAACATTCTCCCTTTCGAGATACGCATAATTCTCCTCGCTTCCGTAACCCGCGTCCGCAATAATCTCTTTTGGTAATTTCCCAAACCTTTTTTTCATATTTTCCAAATGGGGAATGAGTGTTCTCGTATCTGTCGGATTCGGGAAAATATCATATCCGACGACAAATCCGTTTTCACATCCTACCTGAATGTTATACCCCGGTTTGAGTTGTCCGTTGAGCATATGGTCTTCCTTCATTCTCATGAAGGTTGCTTCTGGATCCGTCTTGGAAAAACTGTTTCGCCCGTTGAACTGTTTCCGGTATTGTTCATATTTCTCTTTTCGGACAAGGAAGTCCTTTTCAACGAGTTTAATTTCTTTCTTCAGTTTTTTTTTAACCGGTTTGTTTTCCGCGCTCTCTTCGAGCGATGCGAGCCGGTCATTTAAAGTACTTACGAGTGTTTTTAGATCTTCGCTTGTGAAAGTCGCCTGCTCACCAAGCTCCTCAAGATCCCTTTCTCCATATTCGTTGTTTTCTTCTTCAGAGACATGATTGATTGCCGCAACGAAAGCACGGATTTTATCATCCATCCTTCGTTCGTTTGTATCCGTTGCTTTCTTCCACACAAAAGTGTACTTCCCTGATGCTGACTCGATTTTTGTTCCGTCGACAAAGTAGTTCTCCAGCTTGATGTAGCCTTTTGCCTCAAGCATTTTTGCTGTTGTAACAAGCACTTCCTGGATAACTCCGTTCAGTTTCTCGCTCCGGAATGTGTTGATTGTTCTGAAATCTGGTTTCTGTCCACCGGCTAACCACATGAACAATACGTTTTCCCTGCAAGCTCGTGCCAGATGGCGAGATGAATACACTCCGCTCATATACCCATAGATGAGTACCTTCAACATCATCACCGGGTGGAAACGGCTTGCACCCCCGCCCTTTGTGTACTTCTTGAGGATATCCTCAAGATTGAGCTCGTCTATTGTTTCACTGACCACACGAACAAGATGCGGCTCAGGAACCAACTCGTCGATACTTGGCGGGATAAGCCATTGCTGACTCTGGTCATATGGCTTGAAGGTAATTTTGTCGCTTATTCCTTTTGGCATAAAAGAATTTTATCATTCTTTCTTGATTCAGTACATTTAAAAATGAAAAGGGGCTGCCTACTTATTAGACAGCCCCTTTTTATCATGGAGTGGCGATCGTCTTTCCGAATTCCCGGCAAGCATGAACTGCGTTGTCGTCAGGATTCCATAAATTCTTCATACCGTCGTTCATGAGTTCAAAACCGGCTTTTTCGAGCCAGGCGCTTATTTTCCCGACCGCTTCACCGCTCCATCCGTAGCAGCCGAAAGCCGCGGCTTTCTTGTTTTTGAACTGCATACCTTCGATCATTTCGAGGATGCCGGCGGTAGCATGGGTAACACCGCGTCCGATGGTGGGAGATCCGATCAGAATAGCTTTTGACCTGAACACCTCGGTAAGCGCGTCATTCTTGTCAGTCTTGGCAAGGTTGATAACCGTTACGGTGGTATTCGCGCCGCTTTCACGGAT
>JAAZHX010000181.1 GCA_012510495.1 Smithella sp. | reverse complement strand
GTGTAGGTACGCTCTAAAGACCTCATGAAATAGTCCGCTTCTTTTCGCGGCAAGAGCGAATAGAGCAGCTTTCTATCCATGAATTCCGGGTAATCCCGCATCTCCAAATCCACCTGCTTGATGCAGCGGCGCCAAGTTGCCCAGCCTTGGCTGTGTGCGTAGCCCGTGAAAGCATAGTCCGCCGGCAGCGGAAACTCCGGACAGTAGTTATTTCCACTCACAATCCAGATACGTTCGTCGTCCAGGTATTTATCCAGAAGGTAGTTACAATATGGAAAAAAAGCGGGAGAGGGGACGCAGTCATCCTCCAGGATGATGATGCGGTCTTCTTCTTCCACTGCCCAGTTCATGGCGGTGAAGGGGCCCGGACCGCAGCCAAGGTTATGTACCATCACTTTTCGTCTGAGCTCACACTCCCAATCCACCATGCTGTCCACAAGGTCTCTAACCTCTTGGCAAAGCTTTTGCTCCTCCTCATTGCGGGCACCGTCCGAAAAAACGTAAAGACGCCTGGGCCTAACCTTTTGGAGTATTTTAAGTACTTCCCGTGTGGTCTCGGGACGGTTAAACGTGATCAACAAGACTGCCGATTCTTTCATGATAAACTCTCAATTTTTTGGGTTTTTCCATTCTTATGCTACAGCGCATTTGTCAAGGCTTCATATCCCGGCACTTTTTCCAGATATCCGGCTTCAACGGCTGACGCGATGGTGCGGCAGGGCAGATTCTGGTCAATTACATCCTCCCGGGACAGGGTCTTGAAATCGATTTCAGGATGCTGGCTCTTGAGAGCGCGCATCACTTTCATATACACGTTTGGCCAGGTGCTCATCGCCCTGCCATGCCGGCGATATTTTTGATTGAAAAGCTCGATGTATCTGCGGCAGTCATTCAGGTAAGCTTCACTCACCTCTATCCGCCTCCGAAAAGCGTGGATTTCCTTCACAATGCTGTTATCCGGGGTGAACTTTGGCTTTACCTTCCTTCTGGCGATCATCTTGCCAAGCTTGGAATTGTAGTAAATCACCACGTCATCCATATTGCCTGTAAAGCCTGGCAACATAACTTTCAGCTTTGCTTTCATAATGTGTTCCCCACAAATGACACGAATTTAGACGAATTTACACGAATCTGTGTTTTAGAGTTGGTTAAAGAAGGGTTTTGTCCCAAAAACTCCACCGGCACTGTTTTCAATGGCCTGGGCTGTATACTTAAAAGGATGACACTCCAGCCGCAGAAAACCTCGCCGGGTTTTGTGGCAAACACTTTTCTCTTAGCCAGTTCTGCTTGCGATGTGCTTGTGCCTCCCAGCAAAACGCTGGGTATCGCAACCGTATTGCAAGCATGAGTGGTCAAGCTGGAAGCTGTCAAAACCTGATCCTGTAGCCTTGAATCTTGTTGGCGTGCAGTTTGGCGGCTTCGGGATACATTTTAAGCCATTGCGATCGAAGTTGGGCGTACACTTCGGGCAGGTGCACCTTGGTGCCAATATAAAATGGATTCGCACAGCCCCGGGCAAAACTCATCTTAAACTTATAGATACCATCCCCCCGCGCGCTGCTGGCGCCCAAGGAATATTTTTCAAAGCCATGCTCGCAGAGATATTTAACCAGTTCCCAGCGCTGGAAGCTGTTGGCCTTGTATTGATAATATTCACTTAGGGTTCCGCCCAAAAAACCGTAGGCCAGGGTTCCACCCAAAAGCAGCAATTCCGCCGAAATGGCATTATCCTCATAATAGCTAAGTGCCAGCAGGCTCTGATGGCCCAGATTGGCAACCAGACTTTCAAAAAAACTTCTGTCAAAAAAAAAGAATTCATCCGCCTCATTACGCTGCATGGTGCTGGTGTAGATTTCGTGTAAAACTTCGATCTCTTCGGGCACAATCTCACTGCCCCGGTGAATCACAGTTTTCAGACCATGACCCTCGCCATTGCGGATGGCTTTGCGGGCCCGGTGTTCAAAGGAATGTTTCCACACCCAATCCTGCCCCGGGGAGAGATCGATAT
>JAAZHX010000253.1 GCA_012510495.1 Smithella sp. | reverse complement strand
CGCCTCTGCCGGTCAAGCCACTGGTCCTGTCGGCTTCTTAAAAGTCTACGACAACGCCTTCGGTGAAATTGCCCAGGGCGGCACACGGCGGGGCGCCAATATGGGTGTTTTACGCGTCGACCATCCCGATGTGGAAGATTTTATTGTCTGCAAAACCAGCGAAACCGCGATAACCAATTTCAATATTTCGCTGGCAATCACCGACGATTTCATGCGAGCCGTCGAAGCTGATGCCGATTGGGAATTTCACTTCCCGGATATCCACGATCCCCGATATAAGACCTTTCATGGAACTATCACCCAGGCAGAAAAAGCCGGCTTGCCAATCAAGACTTACAAAACCGTCAAAGCCCGCTCTTTATTTAACAAATTTGTCACACAAGCTCATCACAACGGTGAGCCTGGAGCGCTTTTTATTGATGCCGCCAACCGACAAAACCCCGTCCCACATCTCTACGAACTTGAAGCCACCAACCCCTGCGGTGAACAGTGGCTGGGACCCTACGAGAATTGCTGTCTTGGCTCGATCAACCTTAGTCAGCATTTTGGCGAAAATGGCACGGTCGATTGGGTCAAACTGCGTCAGACCACGAAAACCGCTACGCTCTTCCTGGATCATGTCGTCGATAAAAACGCCTACGTGCCTGATGTGCCGGAATTGAAGGCAGCCGCCATCAACGCCCGCAGAATTGGGCTTGGCATCATGGGTCTGGCAGACCTGATGTACCACTGTGGTGTACGCTATGGTTCCGAAGATTCTTTCGAATTCGCCTCGCAGGTGATGGAGTATGTGCGTTATTTTGCCATGGAGACCAGCATCGAATTGGCGAAACAGCTTGGCGCGTTTCCAGCGATCACTGGCAGCATCTTCGACCCACAGGCAATGCAGTGGGAGCCACCTACCCCGCTTTCACCCTATTCCCGCAACTGGCAGCGCCCCTACCTGGATTGGGGTCTGATCACTGACGGCATCAAGGCGCACGGCATCCGCAACGCCGCCCAGACAACAATCGCCCCCACCGGCACAATTGGAACGGTTGCCGGAGTTGAAGGCTATGGCTGCGAACCGGTTTTCGCCCTTGCTTATGTGCGTCACGTTAATGATAAGGGCAAAGACTTGCTGCTCAATTATGTCAGCCCACATTTCCAAAAGGCACTCGACGATACAAACCTGGCTGAGGAGGATAAGACCGAGATCATCAACAAGGTGCTCGAACATGGCAGCTGTGAACACATCGAGCAACTGCCGATGCATATCCGCAATGTTTTCGTAGTCTCATCCGATGTGACAGCCAAAGAACATGTCTACATCCAGGCTGCTTTGCAGCGTTTTGTGGACAACAGCCTGAGCAAGACGATCAACTTCCCGGCAGGAACCACCGAGGAAGAGGTCGCTGAGGCGTTCAAACTGGCTTGGCGGCTGGGCTGCAAGGGCATCACGGTTTACATCACCGGCTCGCGCGAGAATGTGGTTTTGGAAACCAAAAAGACCATGGAAAAGAAAGAACCCGCACCTGAAGCTCCTAAAATCCAGCTTTATGGACAGGATCAAAGCGGTCAGTTGAGTTTCCTGAAGGAGAATAAAAAACCGCGACCGCGCACGCTCAAGGGTTATACCTATTCGATTGAAACGCCATTGGGAAAAGCCTTCGTCACAATCAATGAAAATGGCGGTGGTCAGCCCTTTGAAGTCTTCATCAATACTGCCAAGGCTGGCTCGGAAACCGCGGCACATTCTGAAGCGATTGGTCGGCTGATTTCTTACAATCTGCGCCTGCTCTCACCAATTGAACCGCGCGAACGTTTGCGCCTGATCATCGATCAGCTTGCGGGTATTGGCGGTGGTCGTTCCATGGGGTTTGGGGTCAACCGGGTACGATCGATGCCTGATGGTATCTCGAAAGCGCTGGAAGAGTATCTTGCACAGGATGAAGCACCAGAAGCTAATCCCCAGGTGATGGCGAACACACCGCTTCCGCTCTCATCGTCGCTCTCAACAGAACCACCTTTGTATAGACTTAAGGGAGAACTCTGCCCCGAATGCGGCGAAGCCACCCTGATCAATGAGGAAGGCTGCAGCAAATGTTATAGCTGCGGTCACAGCGAGTGCTGAGATGAAACTACAACCTGGTCAAAGAATGATCGTTTTGGCTGGCAATATTGGCAGCGGCAAGACCTCGCTGACCCAGTTGCTCAGCCGGCAT
>JAAZHX010000252.1 GCA_012510495.1 Smithella sp. | reverse complement strand
CCCCCGAACGCAGCGCACGTGCCGGCGGCGACAATCGCCTTGGCGTCCGGAATCATCTCCAGTAGAATCGCTTCAAAGGTACGTCCGCCGATGATGCAAGCTTTGGGCATATTCAGCGGAATGGAGCCTTCGACGACGAGAATGTAATCTTTTGTAAGCCGCGCCTTATCCAGCGTATCCATAAAGGTCTGCCCCTGCGCGGCACCGATGTTCTGATGGATGACCAGCGTAATATAACGGGTCAGCAGATCGGCGGGATTCGGGTCAATCGAGTTCAGCAGCGAAATCGACTCGCCGCTGCAGGACTGCCCCTGAAGCCAGACGACCCGGGTCGATTCGGCAAGTCGTTCCAGCCCGGCCGCAAAGACCTCCGTCAGGTGTTTCGGTAGTGCCGCTGAAGCAGTCAGCATCCCTGCAAGCTTCATAAAATCGCGTCGTGAAAAAGCGGTTTTCATAAGCCTTTCCTTTTCGATTAATAAACTCAAACTGACCGATTTTATGCCGCGAGGAGTTTTTCCAAGCGGCGGATAACAGGTTTTTCATGACTGTATTTGACAACATCTTTGATATTGTCCTGCCAGACCATCTGGCACAAAGACTCCTTGAGTTTGCTGATCGGTTCCAGTCGCAGCACTCTATTCTTTTTCGTGTGGCCTTGTGCACGCTGGGCCTGTACGCCCAGGTGGGTCAGGCAGGCATAGGCGCAATCGACCAGGTGCAGGTGTCTAACTACAGCCTGGTACCGCAGGACGCGGTAATCGCCCAGCCCCAAATGCTGTTTCTCGTCCTTGATCAACATCTCAATCGCCCAGCGTTTCAGATAGTCGGCGACAATTTTTTCCATCGACGCGCGCAGATCATCCGTCACCAGTGCAATATGTTTTTTATCTCCTCGACGACGGGAGAAGACAATCTTGACCTCGCCCAATTTATTCAACCGGCCGATGCGTTCAGCCAGCCGATACGTCTTGGTTTTTCGCAGACCGGCGACATTACACCATTGCCCGCTATTGTTCAGGACATTCCTGCCGTATTTGCCCAATTTATAGCTCTGCGATTTGACCTTAAAACAGCGATTAGGAGCCCCTACGCTGATATAACGCCAGTTTCGTTCTTTACAGGCGTTGACCACTTCGGGGCACAGATAGAACGCATCAAACAAGACCGTAATCTTGAAATGATCCGGCAAAACCGCCTGACGGATGGCCTGTCCGGCCAGTTGGGTCAGTTTCCAGAACTCCAGTTTCAGTTTGCGAGCGTGTTCCTGCTTGACATACAGCAGCGATGCCCACGGGATTGTGACTCCGCGATAATACAGGCAGACCTTGACAATGGTATGGCCTGTGCCGTACTTGCCACTGGCATGGTGGAACAACTTTCCGACGGCATCCATCTTTTTCGCTCGTTTGAGCGTTTGGGTGTCATCGATGATGAAAAACAAGTTGCGGTCTTTCTTGTGGAGCAAACTGCACAGCAGGTCCAGGGCGATCTGCTGCATGACCGCCGACTCGCCCCAGTTGCTGCGCCAGAGAAATTCACCGTGATTGGTGCGGTGGGGACTGTTACGCAACAGCTTGACAAGTTTGTCAATCGTACTGCCGTGACTGAGACACATGGCCAATACGAACGACCAGAAATAGTCGTAAACATGTTCGGAGACCTGTTTTTTAACGGGCCGGAAAAAACCGTGCAGTTTTTTGGGAATTCTGCCGATAGTAATCATACAGCCTCCATGCTTATAAGTATTTCTCAACAAAACACTTATCGGCAAAAGAGGCTGTTCTTGTTTAATGATTCCCAGTGGCTTAATCATATAAATCGGTCAGTTTGAGT
>JAAZHX010000115.1 GCA_012510495.1 Smithella sp. | reverse complement strand
ATGAAGCGTCGGCGGAAGTCAAGTTGAAATTGAAAAACACCGGGCAGATGAAAACATGAGCATTCTGGAAAGAGCCTTTTATGCGCGGCCGACACTTGCCGTCGCACGGGAACTCCTGGGGAAAAAACTGGTGCGGCAAACAGACGGAGTCAAGCTGTCGGGCGTCATCATCGAGACGGAAGCCTATTGCGGCAGCAAGGACAGCGCCTGCCACGCCCACCGGGGGAAAACGCCCCGCAACACCGTTATGTTCGGCCAGCCGGGCGTGGCCTACGTCTATTTCACCTACGGGATGCATTACCTGCTGAACCTGGTGACGGAGGAGGAAGGAAATCCCTGCGCGGTGCTCGTGCGGGCTCTTCTGCCGCTTTCCGGCCTCGAAGAAATGCGCTCCAGGAGAAAGAAGCACGGAAAAGAACTGACCAACGGACCCGCCAAACTGTGCCAGGCGCTGGCAATCGACAAATCCCTGAACGGCTGGGACCTGACCCGGAGGGAGCATTTATGGGTGGAGAACTATCAAAGTGTGCAGGCCCGTGACATTTTATCCACGCCCAGAATCGGCATCGATTACGCCCGCGAGAAGGACCGGAAAGCGCTGTGGCGGTTCCTGCTCCGTCCGGAAGCCTTGGAACAGGTCGGCAACCGCTGATGCCCCGTCGGTCATCAGGAGGCCGGCATAATCTATTATCCGCACTACGCTAAAAAAATCCCATCTCAATGCAGTGAGGGGTAACCCCGCTAATAGCGCGCCTGAAGGCACGCACTACATATCGAAACCTGTGTAATGTCCATCTGTCATTGAAATGCAGCACAGTCTCGACAATGAGAACGACTTCGAAACGGTTGATGCAAAGCCCTCAGAGGGTCAGGGCATGAAATCAGTTTCCTGAGATTGTCTGATCTTTGCCTCGGAAGAAAGACCCAGGAACAATTTCCAGCTGGCCAGGAAAAAGGAGGCGACCACCGGACCCAGAACGAAGCCCGAAAATCCGAAAACGGCGAGGCCGCCCAGGGTGGACAGAAAAATCAGCAGCGGATGCATCTGGATATCCTTGCCCAGCAGAAGCGGACGAAGCAGGTTGTCCACGGAACTGATCACGACGACGCCGAAGAACAGGATGGCGATTCCCTGCCAGACATGCCCCGTCGCGAGCATGATGATGCCCGCGGGCGCCCAGATGATTGCGTTGCCGATGGCGGGCACAATGGACAATCCGACCATCAGCACGCCCCAAACCAGCGGATTGCTGATTCCCGTAAAATAGAAAACCAGCCCCCCCAGGAGACCCTGAATGCCGCCAATGATAAAAGTGAATTTCAGCGCGGCCTTCGACGTGACGAGAAATTCGGACGTAAAGGTATGGATATGGGTTGCATCCACCGGCAGATGGCGCACAATGCTTTCAAACAACTGCTTCCCGTCGCGGAAAAAATAAAACAGGCAGTAGAGCGCCACGGCGAACTTGACCAGGAAAACCACCGTATTCTGTGTAAACGCCGACAGATTCTTAATTAGAAACTCGGTAAGGGTTTTTAAAAGCTCGACGGATTTATCGGTGATGAATGCATGATCCAGCTGAAAACGCGCCAGCAGGGGATAGCTGCCGACGGACTGGAGAAAGCCGGTAAGCGTTTGCATCCACGAACTGCCGCTTTTATTGATGGACTGATACAGATCAAGCAACTGTCCGACCAGCAGGGTGAGAATCAGCCCGACTGGAAGAATCAGCGTGAGCAGGACCGCCGACAGCGCCAGCCCCGCCGAGACGTTCGGATTTTTAAACTTCCGCTGCAGCCATTCGTTGACGGGATTAAAAATTGCCGCCAGCAAAACCGCCCAGAAAATCGCAAAGAAGAACGGCTTCAGAATGTCGCCCAGAAGCAAGGTTACCGCGCCGAGAATCAGAAGGAAGACCAGCAGGGGAAAACCGGCCAGGAGTTTGTTGAACATCGAAAGCGCCTCCTTTACCTCAGCGGGTGCAGCCTGCTTCTCCTGCGATACATGCGCAGTTGGAACTGCCGCCGGATCAGAATGGATTTGACGTGAATCAGCCGGTAACTGTAGCGGATATTTTTCTCCAGCAGCTCCGGATACGCCGCGACGGACACATTCAGCTTCGACGTGCCGGCGGCCACTTTTCGAAACAGGTTGATCTCCTTGCCGATCACCCGGGCGCTTCCGTTTTTTATCGCATCCAGCATCGCGGGGCCCGAGGGTTCGCAGTCGGCATACGTGACGACCTTGCCCATATGATACAGGGAGTGACCATCGCTGCCGCCGGTGATCGCTTTTTTCAGGTAAAGCCCCAGCAGCGCGCAGCGCAAATTCCAGCGGTGAATATTTTCAGCATTGATCACTTCCACGCCGTCCACGGCGTCGAGCAGGCGCTCCAGCCGGGCCTGCTCGAAATTCAGGTTGCAGATTCCCGTGTAGGCCACGCAGTAGGGGTGCGGGAAAATCGTTACGGAGGGGAAAAGCTTTGCCGAGTGGACGATCTCTTCCATGGAGAGCCTTGTGGAACTCATGATCTCCCGGCCCAGAAAAGGCTGAATATATTTCGTATAAAACTTTTTCAAATGCCGGTGCTCATAAAAATACACCAGAATGTGCGTGCCCTCCCGGGAGGTGATTTCGATGCCGGGAATACTCGGCACATCGCGGTACTGGGCCATTTCCAGAGCACTCCCGATGTCATTATGATCGGTGACGGCAACCCCCACGCCCAAGTTCCGCGCCTGCTGAGCGATCGCCCGCACACTGTCGCGGCCGTCGGTTCGGCAGGTGTGAAAATGCATGTCGAACACCGCATGATCTTTACGCAAAAGCGCAAGATTCGGTTTTTCAAAAAGGATTTTCCCGTCGTTTTCGTTCATCGTCATTTCACCTGTTTTCGCTGTCCGCGGGGTTGCTTAGCACAGTTTTTACACAATCACAAACTGCCTGTTTTGCGGGAGGCATCGTAAAGCGACGGGTGGTTTGCGGGAGAAGCCCGTCTATGATATGCACGAGAGCATGAAACTTCAACATCCGCAAGCTGACCTGACCTTATTCTTGGAGGCCCTGCGTTTTTCCGCCCAAAAGCACTGCGACCAGCGGAGAAAGGATTCGGCCGCATCGCCGTATATCAACCACCCGATTGAAGTCGCCTGGCTTTTATGGACCATCGGCGGCGTTCAGGACGAATCTGCGATTCTGGCCGCAATTCTCCACGACACGATCGAAGACACGGATGCCAAACCGGAAGAAATCCGCGCTTGTTTCGGCGACGAAGTTCTGAAGCTGGTGCTGGAAATGAGCGACGACAAAAGCCTGCCCAAGCAGGAAAGAAAACGCGAGCAGATTGCCCACTCCCCCCGGTTGTCGTTGCGCGCCAAACAGATCAGGCTGGCCGATAAAATCTGCAACGTTCACGATATCGCTTTTTCCCCGCCGGACGGCTGGCCGCTCGCGAGAAGAATTGACTACCTGGAGTGGGCCCGGGAAGTCATCGACGGCCTGCGCGGCGCCAATGCAATGCTGGAAGAGCGCTTCGATGAAACGCTGGCTTTGGCCCGGCAAAAGCTGACCTCGGAAAGCGAAGGCAACCCGTAATCACTTCACCGTCATCCCGACCACCCGGTAGTTGAATTCATAGTTGAGCGCGCCGCTCCAGTCCCGGGCGAAGACGCTCTTGTAGCGGGTGCCGTAAACCGGCCCGACCGGCTTGCCGTAGGTATAAAACCAGTTCATGATCGGCGTGCCCGAAAATCCCAGAGCGATCCAGTAGGCGCCGGGCATCAAAACCGGCTTTTCCTTGTCGCTGAATTTGAAATCAACCCAGCGATAACCGGGCTTGCCGGAAATATCCTCCAGACTGATCATCTGCGTCGTGTGCAGAATATCCCCCGGCTTGCCGTCCTGATCCTTGAAAATATCGACCCAGATCCAGCCCTCGCCCCCGAATTTATGCAGCGCCAGTCCCACCTGATCGATCGTCACCGGCCTGGTCAGTTCCACAACCTGGGCGTACTGCGTCGCGTTGGTGGTCACGTATTCCGATGTTTCCACCAGGAAGTTACGCGACATTTCAAAGGAATCCTTGCCTTTGGCTTTGGTTTCGCGGGGAAACGCAAAATCTACATTTTCCGGATATTCCAGGTTGCCGAAAACGAAAGGCATCTTGTACTCCCAGGCCTTCGGAAGCTTCAGCGGGGGCACAGGCCTTGGCGGTTCAGGCGCCGGAACAGGAGGTGTGGGAACAGGCGGTACGGGTACAGGCGGCGCCGGAGTTGGTTCAGGCGCGGCAGGAACCTCCAGACGAGCCAGAACATTCGGCCCCAAAAGCAGGTTCTTCGGGCCGTAAGCCTGACGCTGCGCCGTTACCTTAGTGGAGTCGGAGAGAAAATTTCCGCCGATGGTTTCCTGCAGCGTTGGTTTGCTGCGCGCTCCGGCGCTCTGGGCCCAGCGGACCAGGCCGTCATTCTTTGTTTCGTTATTGTCCACGCCGACTTCGATGCGCACAAAACGGTTGGAAATGAAAAACTGCATGTTCTGAGGATCATAGGGAACCCACCCCAGATCGGGATACCAGACTTCCACCCAGGAGTGCCTGCCCTGTCCCATCTTAAAGGTCAGCGTGCCTTTTTCCCAGGACACGTTAAACGGCTGGTTCATCGTAACGCCGTTGACAATCCGCACCGGCACCCCCGCGTTGCGCAGGAGCGCCGCGGTCAGATGGGAGTAGTTCTGGCAATTTCCCCGGCCGGTGCGAAGCGCGTACAGCGCGTCGTACTGCGGCGGGGGGTTGACGTAGCGGACATGGTCCACCACGTAGCTCACCACTTTCTGCACGGCTTCAAACTGCGTTTTCGCCCCCCGGGTCAGTTTCTGCGAAAGTTCCCCAATGGCCGGATCATTCGTCTGCACCTGTTCCGAAGCCTGCAGATAGTCCTTCAGATTGCCGGGGACGAACGCAAGCGGAAAAGGCGCGACGGAGTCAATCGCTTTAAGACCGGTGCTGGTTTGCGCGTCGAACGACACCACCGCATCAATGCTTCCCGGAACATCGGTCCAGGTTGCCTGGATGGTTTTATTGCCCCGGGCGTCCCGAATGGTTTTTTTCTCCTGAGCGTCGGGTCTAAACGTGATATTGAAATTGGTGATTTTCTGGCTGTAGGTCGGAGAATCAAAGCTGGACGGCTCGACAAAACTCATGATCAGTTTTCTCATCGAATCGCCGGCCACGATCTGGTGCTGCAATTCATAGTGGATCTTCGAGTCCATTTCCCCCTTGACCGTAAAGTTTTCGGCCAGCGCCGGTAAAGCGGCAAGCAACAGCGATGCGATCAGCGCGGCTTTCAGGCGTTTGAGCATGGCAGACCTCCCCCGTCGGATATTTAAACGTCACCATCATAAATGAGATGCGCCGGGAATGTCAATAAAAACAAAACGTTCTTTTCTTTATTGAAATCATATGCTTAATTATCCCCGGCAAAAATGTAATTGACAACACACTGTTTATGAATAAGTTAGGGCCAAGTTTGGATGCCGCCAAAGGCATTCCCGCAAGGAGGACACTGAATGCTGACAGTTACAGAAAAGGCCTCGGAGGTCATCAAGGATTTTCTCAAGGACAAAAGCGCTGATGCGGCCATCCGCATCACCATGTCCATCGGTTGATCCGGGCCCTCTTTGGGCATGGCTCTGGACGAGCCGAAAAGCGACGATGAAGTGATTGACGAAAAGGGAACGAAATTTGTCATTGAAAAAGACCTCTTCAGTCAGGCAAAACCGATTAACATTGATTTCATCACAACCCCGCAGGGAACCGGCTTCAAGTTGACATCGAGCCTCGCCGCGGCGGGAGGCGGTTGCGGTTCGTGCAGTTGCTGAACCACATTCCGGGGGAGAATTTTCTCCCCCGTTTTTTTGTATCATGACGACCAATCCTTCCACCCAACCGTTGATTGACGACGCCGACCGCCTGCTCAGGCAGGGAAAATACGGCGAAGCCGTCGCCCTCCTGGAAGCATTTCACAGCCGCCACCCGGATCAGGAGCCCGTCCTGCTTCGACTGGCCTGGGCCTCCTGGGACAGCGGCAACAAAGAAAAATCTCTTGAATATTGGGAAGCGCTGCTGGAACGGGAGCTGAAGCGCAAGGTTTTCACCGGTTTTGCCTATGATGAACTCGTGCGGATTTACAAGCAGGAAGCCCTTTTTGAAAAGCTGGTCGCCGTCTGCGAAAAAGCCGCCGTCGCGCAGCCGGACGACGTCTGCCTGCTGACCGAACTGGGCAACGCCCAGCTTCAGGCAGGCCGGGCGTTGGAAGCCTGCGGGATTTTTGAAAGACTCACCCGGATCGAAGAAGACCATCCCGATTATTGGCGCCGGCTGGGCGAAGCGCTTTTTGCCGCCGGGCGCGCGGCCGACGGCGAGGCGGCCTGCCTGCGGGCTGCCCATCTGGATCCGGAGCAGATGGACCGCTATTATTTCAGGATCGCGGATTTATATATGCGGGAAAAGCGCCATGACGAAGCGGTGCGGTTTTTGGAATGGTGTATTTCCTTCAATCCTTCGCAGCTGCTGTATTCCTGCAGCCTGGGAGACGAACTGATCGCGCTGGGGCGCGTCGATGAAGCCGAGGCCGTCTATGAAACCGCGGCGGCGCAAAGCTCTTCAGGCGCTTATTACAACCGCCTGGGTAACACCCTGCTGAAAGAAAAAATCTTCGACCGCGCGGCTTGCGCCTTTCAAAAAGCCGTTTCGCGGGAAGCCCTGCGGCCCTTTTACATCAACCTGGCCCGGGCGTATCAGGAAATGGGACAATCCGAACAGGCCGCGGAAGCGCTCCGGCAGGCCGATGCCGAGGACAAAGACCCTTAAGCCTTGCCGGATTTGCGCAGATTCTCCTTGTACACATGATAAAATCTTTCGTGCTCGTCCAAAGCTTTTTTAAATACCTGGCCGAGATCGGCAATCTCATTTTTGTTGACAATCAGGTTGACGCTTTTGTTGTAGGCCATCATGTTGTCCATGGTCTTGAGCGACGCGCTGAGCAGCGTCACGAAGGTCTGCCGGCGAACGGTCATGGACAGGTTTTCCAAAAATTGCAGAACGCTGTTCACCCGACCCTCGGCCGTGTCAAAACTTTCATCAACAAAGATGGCGCTGAAAATATGAAACCGCATGAATTGAAGAGCTTCCCCGGCGGACTTCGCTTCCGCGACCGCATATCCCATGCCTTTCAGTTCGCTGATGATTTTATCCCGGACGGCGCCGTCCGACTCACAAACCATGGCGGTGTTCCCTTCCGGCGCGATGTAACCGAAAGGACGTCCTTCGGACATATCCCCCGCTTTTGCTGCGCTTTCTTCAGCCATCATCATCTCCTTCGCTTGAAATTCATGGCAAAGTCATTCTTTGACGTTCTCGTAAAAAGTCAATATCGCATTCTTTTCGTCTTGCCGGCGAAGGCCGGTATCCGGTAATTACAATGAGTTATGGACCCCGGCACTTGTGCCCTCGCGCCACCTTTAGGTGGTTAGGGTATTCGCCGGGGTGACGGTTTGGGTTGCTTTTTACGAGTTCATCATTCTTTTATTTTTTCCGCCAGGGAGGGCCGCTGGCCTGGGGTTTGCCGTACGACTTGTCCACCTCCAGCTTCCCGATATCCGTAGTTTTCTCCCCGCGGGCGCTCTTGATGGAGTCAATGCCCCGGTTGACGTTCGACTTGTTGGAGGCATAGGCTTTGGCCGTTTCTTCGGAAACCAGCCCTTTCGAATAGAGATCAACGATGCTGCTGTCGAACGTGATCATCCCGAACGCCGTGCTCTGCTCCATCACGTCGTAAAAGATCTTGTCTTCGGATTCGCCGTTTCGAATGATGTCTTTCACCCGCAGATTCATTCCCAGCGCTTCAAAAGCCGCCACCCGCCCCCCTCCCTCCTTGGGCAGGAGGCGCTGACAGACAATCCAGCGGACCGTATCGGCCAAGCGGATGCGGATCTGATTTTCTTCTTCTGAAGGGAACAAGCCTACAATGCGGTTAATCGTGGAGCCGGCATCCACCGTATGCAGCGTGCTCAGCACCAGATGGCCGGTTTCCGCGGCGGACAGCGCGATTTCCACGGATTCGCGGTCGCGCATTTCACCGACCAGCACGACCCTGGGCGCCTGACGGAGTGCGGCGCGCAGCCCGCTGGAAAACGTGTCGAAATCCTTGCCCAGCTCCCGCTGGTTGATGGTAGCTTTCTTCTGCTGATGCGTGAATTCCACCGGATCTTCCAGCGTAATGATGTGGATGGATTTCTGCTCGTTGATTTCATTGATCACGGCGGCCAGTGACGTGGATTTGCCGCTGCCCGTGGCACCGGTCACCAGGACGATGCCGTTTTTTTCACCCGCAATGCTGTAAAAGGCTTCCGGCAACTTCAAATCCGCACAGGACGGAATCTTCGTTTCCAGCTTCCGAAGAACGATCGAATAATGACCACGCTGGGAAAAAATATTCACGCGGAACCGGACGATTCCCGGCAGTTCGTAGGACAAATCGCAGGAGCCCGTGGCCACCAGATCGCCGGTCAGACGATGATCCTGGTTGATCAGGTTCAGCGCAAAGGTTTCCGTCTGAAACGGCGTCAGCCGGACGAAGGGCGGCTCCAGATCCACCCCCGTCAACCGGCCCGACGATTCCACCTGAAAAGGCTTGTTCACGGTCAGGTTCAAATCGGAAATGTTGGGATGGGACGCCAGCATATGCTCCAAAATATGGTCGATTTCCTGCTTTCTCATAAAACCACCTCGCTTCGTCGGTTATACCTCGGTAAAATCCGAAGGCGGACTCTTCAGGAGCGGACGGAATTTCGCTTTGTCGTTGGCCTTGTTGTAAGCCTCATCAGGGCTGATCCACCCTTTGTTGACGTAATCCATAATCGCATCGTCCAAAAGCTGCATGCCGTATTTTTTGCCGGTCTGCATCATGGAGGGAATCTGGAAAGTCTTCGCCTCGCGAATCAGGTTGCGCACCGCCAACGTGGCAATCAGAATTTCCACCGCGACACAGCGGCCCTTGATGTCCACCCTCTTGAACAGCACCTGGGCAATGACCGCCCGCAGACCATCGGCCAGGGTCGAGCGGATCTGCGCCTGTTCGCCGGAGGGGAACACTTCAATAATGCGATCCACGGTTTTGGGCGCGTTGGTCGTGTGCAGGGTACCGAACACCAGATGGCCGGTGGACGCCGCTTCCACGGCAAGGGAAATGGTTTCCAGATCGCGCAATTCGCCGACCAGAATAATGTCCGGGTCCTCACGAAGCGCCCCGCGCAGCGCCGAGCTGAACGACTTGGTATGCACGCCCACTTCACGATGGTTGACGATACAGCTCTGGCTCTGGTGGACAAATTCAATCGGGTCTTCCACGGTGATAATATGGTCCTTGCGGGTGCGGTTCGCTTCATCGATGATGGCCGCCAGCGTCGTCGATTTACCGGAGCCAGTCGGCCCCGTCACCAGAACCAGTCCGCGCGGCAACTGGGCCAGCTTGGAAAGCACCGGAGGCAGCGCCAGTTGTTCGCAGGTCAGAATCTTGTTGGGAATTTCACGAAAGACGGCGGCAACGCCGTACTTCTGCTGGAAAAAGTTCGCCCGGTAGCGGGCCAGCCCCGGAATTTCATAGGCAAAATCAACATCCCCTGTTTCTTCAAACACCTTGATCTTATGCTCCGGCGCAATTTCATACAGCAGCGCTTTCAAGCCGTCGTTGGTCAGAACATCGTACTTAATCCGTTCGAGATCTCCGCGTATTCTGATCGCGGGCTGCTGCCCGGAAACCAGATGGAGGTCGGACGCTCCCTGTTCATGCATGAGCTGAAAAAAAGCGTCGATTTTCGCCATAAATATCCTCCGTCAATAATTTCTTTGTCTATGGTTGCATGCTCAGGACTGTCCTGCCGAACCGCTCACATCGTGAGCCCGTCTGACACCTCTGAAGCTCTCTGTCAGGAGCGCGAGTATAGGGAAAACCGTCCAGTTTTGTCAAGAACAGTTTGGGAGACGAAATGGTTTGCGGCGACGGAATCCGGGCGCCACAGCGCCGGTCAGCGCGAGCGCAGGAAAGAGAAGTGACGGCGCATCGGCCGACCCCTTCCCAACACAACTAATTCTTGACACTTGCGCAAACTATCGATATGCTCCGCACGTTTTTTGCCAGGCCGGGGATGTAGCTCAGCTGGGAGAGCGCGGCGTTCGCAACGCCGAGGCCAGGAGTTCGATCCTCCTCATCTCCACCAGGTCATCATCCAACATCATCCAGAAAAATGTAAAAACCCGCCGGCAACAGCGGGTTTTTACGTCGTTCATTTTCACGGGCGCAAGGAGCAAATGATTTGTCCGCTGTGCCCGCGCCGGGCGGTTGATCGGATGAACCGTTTTCTTTCCTCCTGCCCGGATGATTTCCTCCTCCAGTTGTATATTCAGAAGATGTTTGTAAAGAAAGACCAGGGCATTGAGCGCCTGCCGCTGTGTTGAAACGGCCACCTGCCCCTCGGTTGCCAAATGGGAAAGAAAGGTCTCAATGTTTTTTGCCCCGAGAAGCTTCGGATGCGCCCCCCGAAGCAATGAATATTAACGAAGAATCCATTGACAACAGGTTTGCTCCGTGCGATAGGCGTAGTCGTGATGTCGAAGAACCTCCCTGACCTGGCCCATTAACTTGAGATTCGGATTCGGGCGAAATTGCGGTTCATTGTTCTGATTCATAAATATTAAGAATTTAAACAAGTTTTGTCAGTCGAGACCCGCTAATGCGGCTAATGATAGTTGAGGCATGAAGGACTCTCATCTTTCCATGTTTGTTGTTTGATATCGCAACAAGGGGAAAACAGTTCTGTCTATATGGCCTGATATGATGGATCGTTTTCCGTCTATTACACTGTTCGCTTTTATGCTCATAACTGGAGTTGCCTATGGCAAGCAAAAAGAAACTTACAATTCAAACCTCAAAACGTTACGCAATTAAAATTACTCGCAGTGCCTTCAAAGCAGATCGCCTAGTTTATGTTGCAGTTGCAAATGCAAAATTAAAATATCCACACGGTAAATCTCGCATTGTTTACATTGGCACAACAAAAGCTGGAGCGCGTCGAATTGCAAGTAGTGCGGCCTATCGCGCACCAGAGCTTCTCGGACTTTACGGTGTGAAAGATTTATCTTTTTACATTATAACTTGTTCAACGCGTCAGGCCGTCAAAACATGGCAGAAATTAGAGTCTGGATTAATATTATCATTTAAGTATCTATACGGTGAACCACCAAAGTGCAACAAGAAAGGGAAAAACCAAAAGTGGAAAGACGAACTTGAGTATTTTACAAGAAATCGTCTTGAAGCAATCATTAAACATTATTCATAAGCTAACCCGTCGCTGCACCGGATCGCGCGCCCGTGGCGCGCTCCCGGTGAGCTTTTCGTTATGCATCGAATCAGGGGATTGATTTATGGAATTGTCTGTATTTGGAATTAAATTTACAATCGATACGATTATAGCTATCTCGGCGTTCATCATTGCACTTATCTCGCTTGGCATATCAGTACACTTTTGGCGAAGATCATTCCGCCCAATTGTGACGGCAATGGTAAAGACCCACGCTGCCGGTAATATGGCAACAATCTTTGATCTTGAAATTATGAATACCGGATCTATTCCAGCAAAGAATATTCAACTAAAAGCGCAACAAGAAGGAATTAATAAAGCATTGGGGCAAGACGCAATTTCTGATAACAAGAGGCGATGGCTTTGCTGCTTCGATGAGGAAAATATGATTAACATTTTACACAATAATTCGAGCGTCAAGTGCTCATTTGGGCACAGCAAAGAGAAGGATCAGGGCTTTTGGAAGTATAAAGCCAAGATACCCATTACAATTGAATACGAAGGGTGGTTTGGAAAAAGATATATTCAACATCAGGATATTCAGGTTATAGATAGCAATAGCTTTACTGGTTATCATTGGGGAGCGGAATAATACGCATAACCCGTCGCTCAAGCCGATCGCGGCTCCACGGGACCGCTCCGGCTTAGCTTTTCGTTGGCTGAAAGAGAGGAGATATGGGATACCAAGCAACAGTTTATAAAGTAATGATTGCATCACCGGGAGATGTTGCCTCAGAGAGGTCAATTGTACGCGAGATGTTAAATGAATGGAATATTATAAACGCAGACTCTAGAAAAATGATTTTGTTGCCAATTGATTGGGAAACACATTCCGTTCCAGAGATGGGGGATAGACCACAATCAATAATTAATAAACAAATTTTGACGTCCTCGTAAAAAGTAAAATTTAGCGTAACACCTTAAAATAATTTATAAATCACGTATATTTCTCTTGACATCTTTTCTGTAAAATGGCATGAATCATGTTAAATATTAATGAGATAGGTATTGACGCCATGATT
>JAAZHX010000162.1 GCA_012510495.1 Smithella sp. | reverse complement strand
GAAGACACCAAGTATGGTTTACTTCAAATCACAAACGCAGAAACAGGCTGCGGCATGACCATTAACCCGGAGCAGCTTCACACTTATAAAACCCTGTTCCCTGTCCGAAGAGGCCAGACCACCTCACAGGGATGCATGGGAGTTGATAAAATGAATGGATAAATCAGCGAACCAATCACTGCAGCGGACGCTGTGACCAGCTCTGCTGAGTTCAATCGTTCGCCTAGATAAAATAATAGAAGACATGAGATCAATCTGATAAGGTAGCAATATGAAACTCTTTGAAAAAAATGGACATGCAATCATCTGGGGCGATGCCATCGATGCCCTTACTACCCAAATCCCTGATCGTTCGATCGATTTGGTCTTTGCCGACCCCCCTTACAACATCGGCAAGAACTTTAACGGTCGCAAGGATCGTTGGCCGTCCGACGAGGCATATCTATCATGGTCGTATCAATGGCTTGAACTATGCGTCTCAAAACTCAAGCCCAATGGTAGCCTTTACGTGATGACAGCTACTCAGAATATGCCTTTCTTCGATATCTTTCTCCGTCAACGCCTCAACATCCTGTCCCGCATCGTATGGGCATATGACAGTTCAGGGGTACAGGCTCGCAATTACTTTGGTTCGCTATATGAACCAATCCTGTTCTGCGTCAAGAATAAAAACAATTACACCTTCAACTCTGATGACATTCTTGTCGAAGCACGGACCGGAGCAACTCGGAAATTGATCGATTACCGAAAACCTGTGCCAACCATGTATAATACGAAAAAAGTGCCGGGAAATGTCTGGCACATCCCAAGAGTTAGGTATCGAATGGACGAATACGAAAATCACCCAACACAAAAGCCGACAGCTCTCTTAGACAGAATCGTTAGGGCGAGTTCAAAGCCCGGAGACATAGTTCTTGACCCATTCTCCGGTACGTTTACCACTTCATACGTTGCTCAGGTTCTGGGACGCGATTCCATCGGCATCGAAATTGAGGAGGAGTACATTAAAATCGGACTTCGCCGCGTGAATATTCAGGAAATATACAATGGTGAAGCCCTACGACGGGAACCCAGGACATATGAACAACAGGATTCCTCTGCCCAGCAGCAATTAAAGATCTTTGAAAGGCGACCTCAATGGAACACGACTTCACACCAGTAATCAGGAAAATTCTCGCCAAGCACTTCGGCGAGGCTGCCGAAGACCTCTTTGAAAAAAGTCCATTGCTTCAATATATCAACCTCAAGACTGTTTCTGCGACACGCGGCTCAAAGGCGAGAAGTAGCTTCGCCAATCTCTATGCAATTTATGTATTGGCTGAGGACTATATCCACCATGGGTTTGAGAAGAAGGGCGACTATTCAAAGTACGAAGGTGCCCAGTTCACCAGATTGTTCAAGAGGCAACGCGAATTACCTTTTGGACGTAAACTCCAAAACCATGCCCTCAACCATCGTCTTAACGAGGAGTTCAGGAAGTTTTTTCCGCAGGTTGATGCACAGCCAATCCTCCGTGTTGCAGAGACAAAACGATATTGGATTAACGAGAAACTAATTGTTTCATCGCTCGGTCGGAAGTCTTTCAATCTCGCTCTTTCGATTGTCGAGATAATAGACGCTTACTCGGAGATGAAGCAGGCATCGTTTGAGGAATTCATCAAAACCTGTCTCAAACTAAGGGAGGTTACGAAGAAGAAAGGCGCAGAGGTCGAAGATTTTGTCTTGGGACTCCTTGCTCCAAATGTGGACGCCCGAATTTTTGAAATCGTGAGTTATTCCATCCTAAAGTATTTTTATCACGACCAGATCGTATATTTCGGTTTTCAACTGGATGAACTGGAGAAATCTCCCTTAGTTCTCTATAAAACTGGCCGAACGAATGCGAATGACGGCGGTATCGATTTCGTGATGAAACCACTTGGCAGGTTCTTTCAAGTGACCGAGACACTGGACGTGAGGAAATATTTTCTCGACATAGATAAGATTGAGCGATATCCGATTACCTTTGTAATCAAGTCAACGGACAATATCGACGACCTCTTAAAGAAACTCAAAGAGGGCGCAGAGCGCCAGTATTCCATCAAGGCCATTGTTGACAAATACATGGCTTGCATTGAAGAAGTAATTAACATTCCGACACTTCAAGAACGTTTTCGAAATGGCGTTGCTCAAGGCTACCTCAGCGCAATGATGGAGGAGATTGTCCGCCAAAGCAAAGTTGAATTCAACTACGAAGAGCCTGATGAAGAAGATGCTGAGGAAGAATGAGAGCGGCTGATTTGCAGCGTTGGTTAATAAATCAAACGAAAGGAGAAAGCTATGGCAGAACAGACCTACAAAATCGAGTTCGATGGTTATTGGCGTGATCAGAACAAGGAAGGCATCCCTTCACAGTCGGGCATCTACTGCGTCTATGAATGCACCCACAATACCCAGGAGAAGACCGTTTCCCTCAACAAGTTGATCTACATTGGCGAGGCGGATAATGTGCATGACAGGATCGCGAATCACGAGAAGTACAATGACTGGAAGAAGCACGTTCGCACAGGTAATGCACTCTGCTTCTCCTTTGGCGGAGTGCCCGCCGCGAACAGAGTGCGATGCGAGGCGGCCATGATATTCAAACACAAGCCGCCTGAAAACACGGAGTACAAAAACGGATTCCCGTTCGACAGAACAACGATGAATCTTTCCGGAAAGATTGCTCTGCTAACCGCAGTCTTCATCCTGAATCGGACATAGGATCGGCCAACAAGGAGCTAAAGCCGATCGCGGCCCGCTGGGCCGCTCCGCCTTAGCTCTTCGTTATGCAAGCAGAAAGGGTGAAATATATGTATGTTCTGACACATCAATTTGGGCAGTTTCCCATAGGAATCTGGGCAGTACTTGCCATGCTGTTTGTCGGCGGCGGCGTGTTCACTATTTTTGGTCAAGCGCTATCTCTGCTCAATTGGGACGCGGCATTGCGTCTTCGTCTGCAGGAAGACTCGCGAAAAAGCCGGGATCCCGTGGAGAGAACCATGGGAGCCATGTCGCAAGGGGAGGCGGTCGCCGATGTGGTCGTGCAAGGCGCTCTCATACTTCTCGCATCTGCTGGTATCCTCCTGCAGCACCCGGTCGGCTTTGTGGCCGGTATTGCACAAGGCGTTATCTGGATTTACGTGACCTTTTTGGTGCTTTCCCAGCGTTGGATGTTATATCGGTGGGAAATTGTCAATAACATGGCCAGGCTGAAGCATGTGGGACCAGCCATGTTACTAGTGGCGGGCATCCCCGGCGCCCTGATCATTACTTGCCTCGTGGCTAACAGAGGGTTCTTCGGGTGGTAATAGCTGGACAACCGACTTTAGCGTACCCCGGCTACGCGGGGCCCACTGACCCGTACGTTGGCCTGGAGACGAAATGCATACAGATATACCAGAAGAAATTGCAGAAAACCCATGGTTCAAGATCGTCGAGTTCCTCCAGCGGAACCGGGCGGTCGTGATCAAACTAGAAGACGATGTGCTTGTCGTGTTCTATGGCGACACGTGCGGAGTGTTCGATGAGATGCCGTTCCCCACGCGTGATGAAGATGAGCATGCACTGCGGCGAAACGGCTTCTCCAAGTTTCTTGAGGATAAGAGAGCGCAGGAATTCATCGGTTTGCCAAGAGGGGAGTTCACCGAGCGACCGCACCCAAATGGAGGGATTTACTCAAGCGGACGATTTTGGCGCTGAGGAAGCCAAACCAGCAGTCCAGTGGATGGCTACTCGCCGCCGCTAACGGCCTTAATCAATCAATAAATCACTGTATTGCCAAAATGCACACAATGTAATAGTCTCCGCTCGTGAAGAGTATAAACCGGAATACCGAAAAGAACCTTGTACTTAAAGAATCCAGGGGCGTCTGTTTTGAGGACGTAGTTTTCTTTATTGAGAGAGGCGACATACTGGACGACTATCTTCATCCTAACCAACAGGAATATCCCGGGCAGCGGATTATGATTGTTGGTATTGGCAATTCCGCTTATCTTGTCCCCTATGTTGAAAATGAGGAAGAGTTGTTTCTAAAGACGATTATTCCAAGCAGGAAGGCAACCCAGAAATATATTGGAGAATGATTATGAAGGGCAAATTGACAAAAGAAGAAAAAGATGTATTGGACAGCTTCGAAAAGGGCGAATGGATTCCCGTCACAAACCTTGCAAAAAGAAAGAAGGAACTGGCCACGTATGCACGGAATACCTTGCGAAAAGACAAGAGACTGAACATACGAATTTCCGAAAGTGATCTTCTTGAATTACAGCGAAAGGCGGTAAGGGAAGGACTACCCTATCAGACTTATGTTTCAAGCATTATTCACAAGTTCATCAGTGGAACATTAGTTGAAGAAACAAAATAAGGACCAACCAGTCAATCCAGCCGATCGCTAAGCTCCGGCTGATCTCGCCGTTCGACATGAGGTGAACATAAGGTAAGATAAAATGGCAGGAAGAAAGCAATGGGAGGAGACTCCAGTTATTGACGGGTTTGTAGAAGTGCGACTTCTTTCTTGGCGCTATTTTTTTAACTACGTCCAAAAAGAAATGCTTGAATACCAGACATATATCTGGCGAGGTCAGAGATGCGACAATTGGCCCTTAGAGTCGACTCTTGATCGGCTCAGAAAGAAAGCAAGAGTGAAAAGAACTAAGACCAGGAATTTCATCCAACAGCACCTAGAGCAGTTTCAATATGCGGTGAGAGGGCGCAGAGGCCCAAATCCGCCAAGACTTGAGGCTGAGAACGACTGGTGGGCGCTGGGGCAGCATTATGGACTTGCTACGCCTTTGCTTGACTGGACAAACTCTCCCTTTGTCGCAGCCTATTTCGCATTTATAGGAATGGGCGAAAAGCAGACCAAAGCGAGGGCCGTTTATGCACTTCATAGACCATCTGTAGAGAAGAGGGTCAAAAAGATTCACCGCGAGGCAGAAGAAGAACGTGAAAAGGAAAAGGAAGAAATTGAATCAGGGAAAAAGAAAGTAAAAAATGCACTATATCTTCATAGATTGGAAATGCCCATTAGGCCAGAAGTTGAATTCATTAAGCCTTTTTCCGATGAAAATCAGCGGTTAGTAAATCAGGGAGGGTTGTTTAGCCGATTTCCTACTGATATAGACGTGCTGTCGTGGGTTCGAACCAACTTTAAAGACGATGGTAAGGGATACACTCTCATAAAGATTCATATTCCCACAGTGGACAGGGAGGTTTGTCTCAAATCACTGAACAGGATGAACATTAACCATTTAACCCTGTTCCCCGATTTGTATGGTGCCTCAAAGTTCTGTAATCTTTTTGGAGAGATCGAGAGATACTGAATTTGTCGAACCAGCCAGCCAATACAGCCGATCGCTTCGCTCCGGCTGATGTTGTTGTTAGGCAGTGACCGAATCTATTCACACCCGAAAGGAGGTTTTCTTCATTGGATATTCCACGGATCTTCAACGTCACCGAAAGCGCTCACCGCATCCATAACCCGTTCACACCCGAAAAGTTCGCCACTCTCGGCGCGGCGCTGCGTCTGGAAGCGGGGACCCGGGTGCTTGACCTCGGCAGCGGTTCGGGGGAGATGCTGTGCACCTGGGCGCGCGATTACGGAGTCATCGGCACCGGCATCGACATGAGCCCGTTGTTCACCGCACAAGCGAAACTCCGCGCCGAAGAACTCGGCGTCGCCGATCGAGTCAAGTTCATCCATGGCGATGCCGCCGGTTATGTCTCGGACGAGAAGGTCGGTGTGGCAGCCTGTGTCGGCGCCACCTGGATCGGCGGGGGAGTCGTCGGCACCATCGAGCTTCTGGCGCGGAGCCTCCACCCCGGGGGGATCCTCCTCATCGGCGAGCCCTACTGGCGGCAGTTGCCGCCGACGGAAGATGTTGCCAGGGGGTGTGATGCCGGCAAAATCTCCGACTTTCTCCTGCTTCCGGAACTTCTCGCGTCTTTCGGCCGCTTGGGCTACGACGTCGTGGAAATGGTTTTAGCAAACCAAGACAGTTGGGACAGATACGAGGCGGCCCAGTGGCTCACCATGCGCCGGTGGCTTGAAGCCAATCCCGACGACGAGTTCGCGAAAGAGGTTCGAGCCAAACTAACCTCGGCGCCCGAGCGCTACGCCGCTTACACGCGTGAATACCTGGGCTGGGGCGTGTTCGCACTGATGACGCGGTGATGAGGGGATTACGGGGCGACTCAGAAAGTGGAGAAAATCCAATCATGCCTAACCAACGGCATGCAGCCGACCCTCGTACCTCGGCGGCTGATGCCGAGCTATGGAAGAAGACACAATCATGATTCGCGCATTCGCTATGACTGATTTGCATGCTCTTCATCGCATGATTTGTGAGACTATCGATGCTTCATATTCTGGTATATATCCACCTCGTGCGGTTGCTTTTTTTAAAGAGCACCATTCGGAAAAGAAGATTGTCGAGCGAAGCTCAGTTGGAGAAATCTTGGTTCTTATATCCGAACGAGATAGCTCTATTCTGGCAACCGGCTCCTTGATGGTCTCCGAGATAATAGGCGTTTTTGTACGTCCCGATCATCAGCGGCAAGGCTACGGAAAAGTCATAATGACCCAGCTTGAGCAAATAGCGATGGAGCAGAAGATTTCAGAACTAAGTCTGAGCATATCTCTGCCGTCAAGGCGATTTTATGAGCATTTGGGCTATAAGGTTCTTGACGAGTGCATTCTTGATATTGGCGGAGGAGAGTTATTGGAGTACTCGTCTGGGAAGAAGAAGTTTCATCCACGAGACGGACAAAAATTGAGTATGGCAACACTGGAGGTCGTAAAAACAGCGGCTGACGCCGCAGAGGTTGATGACCTCCTCTGGCGTGTCCTGTGGCAGCCTCTCGGCTTTCCCCGTGATATCAGGAATAACTTCAAGATAGTCGGCGAGAAACTTGAGTTAGCGGCCAAAGAAAATGGGCTGATCATTGGCGGATTGGTCGCTGTACAGACAGCCAAGAATGAGATTGAACTGAGACATTTGGCAGTAACTTCCAGTCATCAACGGAAAGGTATTGGTCGCGGTCTTGTTACTGAACTATGTCGCATCGCATCAATTAGAATGTACCGTCGGATTCATACTGTAGCGAGAAACACATCGGCGAGCTTTTTCAGAACAGTCGGGTTTCAAACTGTACCGGGATTCGCACCCGAGCATCCCGTATTTTTGGAACACGGGATCACCTTTGAACTTTTAGAAAAAGCTGTCGAACAAGGTTAATTCAGCCGACGCAAGAAGCGCGCGGCTGATTAACAGCGTTGAATTTAAGGAACAAAGATGAATGAACAGCACAGCAAGTGGCAAACCAGGGAGATTGCAGAGACCTTTGTGGAAGGGGTTCGAGGAGCTATTCCTGGCGCAAAGCTCCAGCTGGAAGTTATCAGTAAGATTATAAACGCCTGGTGCCCTCAGCCATCCAGAATTCTGGACCTGGGTTGTGGAGATGGAATTCTCGGCCGCATGCTCCTTGAAGAGTATACTGAAGCACGTGTGATATTTGCCGATTTCTCCGATCCTATGCTGGAAAAATTACGGATAAAAATCGGCGATAATCAGCGTGCAAAAGTCATCAACGCGGATTTTGCAATGTCGGACTGGGCTAAGGGTATCGAGTCAGAAAAGCCTTTTGATATCATCGTCTCGGGGTTTGCCATTCATCATCAGCCGGATGAGAGAAAGATGGAGTTGTACGCCGAGATCTTTTGTATTCTCAGAAATGGCGGGATTTTCCTGAACCTCGATCAGGTCAGTTCAGCTACCCCTTCAGTAAATGAACTTTTCGACAGCTTCTTTCTCGACTATATTCGGCGTTTTCACGAGAATGCCAAGTTGAACGTAACCATGCAAGAGATCGAAGATGCATTCTTTCAGGACAAGAAGGAAAATATTCCAGCCGCCGTCGAAGAACAGTGCCAATGGCTTCGTGACATTGGTTTTCAAGACGTTGACTGCTTCTTTAAAACCTTTGAGCTGGCCCTGTTTGGAGGACGGAAAACATCCAACCATAGCATCCAGGCGGACGTGGCTGCGCCGCGCCGCTGATCTGCACGTTGAATTGAAATGGACAGATCAGCTCCTCTATAGACAATGTGGTCTGTTGAAGAGTGAAATCGCTTTCATTGAATTAAAGATCCGTCCCGCGTAGGCAAGCGATGAGTAAGCCCAAAAGCAAAATCTTCGTCAAAACCGCCGCGCAGGGATAAGTCGTCCTCGCCCGGATAGCGGCGGACAATAGGCCAATCCTTTAGTCAAGTCAATAATTTATTCGCCTGACTCAGTATGGAGAGACACATCCAGAGCGTCCGGATTTAAGCAACGGATCCGCTAAATCACACAACAGGGAAAAAGGATTTTCTTATCAAGGCGGTTAACGGAATCCGACAGCAGTCAGAATATCTTTTTGCCGGCCTTTTGCCGGCCATGATTTTCTTGACAGGCAGGAATACCTTCCCTATACTTCCGCTCAAAGGTATTTTCTCGTCATAAAAAAACCAAAGAAGGAGGGAGTTATGTTCAAGACAGATAGTCTGAAATCGGCAGGTTTGTGTCTTTCATTTCTTTTTGTTTTTCTTTCCCTGTTTTTTCTGACGACATTCTGTGCCCTGGCGTCTGAGGTTCCCGAGGGGGAAAGGCTTTACAAGGTGATATCCGATGCCGTGCGCGGAAAGGGGGACGCGACCCTGCCGGCAAAGATGAAGGAGCAAACGGCTAAACTCGACTGGTCGCAATCCCAAACCCTGACGTTTGAAGGAAACCTCAGGCTCCTTAAACCACAAAAAGGCGATGATGTCAGGGAAGACACCCAGGTTTACCTGATAAGGAAATTATCAGGAGAGATATTTGTCCTCGTTCTTCCCGAAGCGGGGGCTGATCCTCAATACGCAGGCCTGGAAAAAATGCTGCAGGACAAGATGGCCTTCAAGATTGAAATGTTGACTGAAAATATCGACGGCCGCGACATTTCCTTTGCCAGACTCGTCGATCGGCCCTATCAGCTTACCTTCGATAAGATCTTCAAAATATCCATCATCCTGCTGCTTTTCCTGGTAATGGTGGGAATGGGGCTTACGCTTTCGGTGAAAGACTTTGTGGCCGTTTTTACAAAACCTTTGGGCATTATTACGGGGCTTTTGATTCAGTACGGCATTCTGCCTCTCGTCGCTGTTTTAATCGGACGGCTGATGGGTTTCTACGAAACCATGCCTTTTATATTCGTGGGAATGGTTCTGGCCATGTCCTCGCCCGGCGGCGTCACTTCAAACCTTCTGACTCAATTGACGAAGGGGGATCTGGCCCTTTCCATTTCTCTGACGTCCGTGTCAACGGTCATGGCCCTGGTTTTTACCCCGCTCCTTTTGAGCCTGTATTGTTCGAACGTTCCTAATGTGGTGATTCCCGTGGGATTGATTGTCCAGACCATCGTTGTTCTGGTCATCATTCCCCTGGTGATCGGCATGTCGGTCCGTGCAAAATGGCCCAATGCCGCTCAAAAATCCACGAAAGTGTTTTCCATCCTCGGTCTGGTGGCGCTCCTGTTCCTGATTGTTGCCGGAATCATAAGCAACATGGCGGTATTTAAAGAGTTTGGTCGTTACAGCGGCGGCGCACTGGCCGTATTGATACTTGCCGTTTGCGCTCTGATTCTGGGAATGCTCGGCGCAAAGCTGATTCGGGCCAACAACAGCCAGAACCGCGCCATATCTTTTCAAGCCTTGATCAGAAACGCCTCGCTCTCGATGGCGATATCGCTTCTGATACAGGACATCATGGGAGATTTCTACAGCGCCATGTTCGTAACGACGGCCTTTTACGGTATCGCCATGTATCTTGTGGGAACTCTGGCAATCGCCGTCTTCAGGAAGATGCAGGTGGAACAATAACGGTTTCTTTTCCGGCCGGCGGTCAGGGAGGCGGGGCGTCTCCGTCCATTCCCTCACCGCCGGCCACCCGGTTTTGCGCCACACGGTTCATGAAACATTCATTAAGATTACCGATTCTTACCGGAAATATCCGGATCGGAAAAAGATTTGAGCGGGGGCCGGACTCCGGTTGATTTCGGTGCGCGTGATGAAGTTAAATCCGTTGATAACGGAAATTAAAGGAAATTCCCTGGATGACGGCCACGGCATACGGACCGTCGTGTTTTTCAAGGGCTGCCCGCTGGACTGCGTCTGGTGCCATAACCCCGAAAGCAAGAAAACGGCGGTTGAAATTTCCTATTCGGCGCCGGACTGTCTGGATTGTGGAAACTGCCGCCAGGTTTGCGACTGCGGCGCGCTCGATATCGCCAACCCCTTCTACATTAACCGCGCAAAATGCAACCTGTGTTTCCAATGCGTGGAGGTCTGCCCCGCAAAAGCGCTGACGCGCGTCGGAGACGCCTGTGCCGTTGAAGAGCTGCTGGCGAAAATACTGTCCGACAAGACCTTCTTTGATGTTTCGGGCGGCGGCGTTACCCTCTCGGGCGGTGAACCCGCCCTGTTTCCGGAATACGCGGGGAGTTTACTTTCCGCCTGCAAGGCTAACGGCATTCACACGCTCGTTGAAACCTGCGGACTTTTTGATTTTGCCAAATTTGAAAAATGGATGCTTCCCTATATCGATGTTATCTATTTCGATCTTAAAATTTTTGACGACGCGGATCACAAGAAATTCTGCCAGGCGGGCAACAAAACGATCCTGGAGCATTTCCAGGCCCTGCACGCGGACGCCGCCCCGGGCAAATTTGAACTTTTGCCCCGTATCCCGCTCGTTCCGGATATAACCGATACCGACGAAAACCTGACAGCCATGGCCCGCTTCCTGTCCTCTTTGGGAATCAAACAATCGAAGCTTTTGCCCTATAATCCTACCTGGTATCCCAAAAACGCCAGACTCGGTCTGCCCGAACAGCCTCTTTTGCAAAACGTCAATCACTGGCAATCGCCAGGGAAAATCGAGCATTGCAAAAATCTGTTTCGCAATCACCATATCATTGTGTAAGGAGGAAGACTCTGATGAAACAACAAAGGAAACCCGGCGGCGCGGCAAATGCCGTCACCAAAGCCGCTCTGCTATTGATGGCGTTTTGTTTCGGGAATCTCCCGTCCTGCAAAAAGTATCTGCGCACCGCCGACGGCTGGAATAATTTTTCGATTGGTCTTTGCACGGAAGACGGAAAGGTGTCGCAAAGCATATGGTTTAAAGACGGGAAGGCTCGCGTCAAAAGCGGCACACAGGGCGTGGATACCGAACTCCGGCTGAAAGACACCAAAGTGCTCGCCCGAATGGCAAATCTTCCTCCGAGCGAAGTATTGAACCTCTTGCTCAAAAACGAAATGTCCAGTTCGGGAAATATGTCCTATCTGGAATTTTTCAATTTATTAATTTCCGTTTTGATGAAAAAGACCCAGATCAGACAAATGGCCAAACAAAAAGCCGAGGCGAAAGCGTTCGGCGAAAAGATCGCCGCGGGCGACAAGTCTCTCCCGAAACCGAAGCGGGAGTACCTGAAAGCCGTCGAAGTTGACCAAGGCGTCAGGCATCTCGGCTTTGACCCCTACCTTTCGAAGTACAGCATCGAGGATTTCCCCAGGCTGAAACGGTTTTTGGACATCCACTTCACCCAGAAGCCCGCGATCTGTAACGAGCGAGCCGTGTTATTAACTAACTTTTTCCGCGAAAACGGCTTCGAAACCAGGACGGACGGAACGCCGTGGGTGCCCGAACTCCGCCAGGGCTATGCCTATAAACACCTTATGGAAAACCGAAAGCCCATTATCCGCAAGGATGACCTGATCGCCGGCACCACCACCACAAAAGAAATCGGCGTGCCGATCTATCCCGACGGCGCGGGCACGATTATGTGGGGCGAGCTGCTGACCGTATCCGACAGAATGTTAAACCCGTACGATGCCCTTTCACCCCGGGAAATCGAGGAATTGAATGAAAACGTCTTCCCGTTCTGGACGCAACGGAATTTCCGCGAATGGGTGCGCGCCAAATACAACAACCCGGTATGTCAACAGCTGGACGAACGCTGGGCCGTTATTTTTCTCTGGAAAACCGTTGCTCTTTCGCACACCATTCTGGATTATCCCAAGTTGCTCAAAAAAGGTCTGAACGGCATCATTTTCGAGATCAAAGCCGAGCTGACAAAAGATCAAGCGGCGAGCCGGCAGAAAAAGGACGAGCTGAATGCCATGATCCTTTGCTACGAGGGCATTATCGCGTACGCCCGCCGGCTTGCCGAACAGTGCAAAACAGAGGCCCTGGCCGAAAACGATCCCCAACGGAAAAAGGAGCTTGAACATCTTGCGCAAGTCGTCGCCCGCTCCCCCGAATTTCCGGCGCGCACGCTGGACGAAGCGATCAACGCCATTTGGATTCATTGGATTGCCGTCCACATGGAAAGCACTAACGCGGGCTTTTCCATCGGCCGTCTGGACCAGTGGCTTCAGCCCTATTTCGAGGCCGATTTTTCCAAACTGAAAACCCCGGAGGAAAAAGAGGCCTACCTTCATCACGCGATCGAAATCGTCGGCTGCTTCTATATGAGATGCACCGATCATCTGCCGCTGATCCCCGATATCGGCAACTATCTGTTTGGCGGCAGTTCCTCCGATCAGGCGATCACTCTGGGCGGCGTCAAACCCGACGGCGAGGATGCCGTAAACGATATGGCCTACATCCTGTTGAAGGTCACCGAAATGCTGGCGATCCGCGACCCTAACATCAATGCGCGTTACAACCACAAGAAAAACAGCGCCGCCTATCTCCGGCGCCTGTGCGAAGTGAACGTCAACACGACGGCAACGCCGTCCATCCACAATGACGAGGCGGTGATGGCCTCGCTGGCGGACCTCCGGTACCTGCCCGAACACCTGCGCGACTGGTCGGCTACGGGCTGCGTCGAACCGACCATCTCGGGAAAGCATCTTGGCCACACCAACTGCATGATGTTCAACATGGTTGCCGCGCTCGAAATGGCCCTGTTCAACGGCCATCACCCGCTCATGCGCTGGAGCCTGGGGCCGGAAACGGGCGGGCCCGAGAGCTTCGCAACCTTTGAAGATTTCTTCGGCGCGTTCTGCGCACAGCTGAAGTTTCTTGCCGATTTGGCCTGCCGGTACAACTACTATCTCGGTGAAGCACACAGCGTTTTGCGCCCCACTCCCATGATGTCGGCTATGATCGACGGCTGCATCGAAAAGGGTTTGGACTGCACCAAGGGCGGGGCGCTGTATAATTCATCGGGCATCGCCTGCATCGGCCTGGCCGATATCGTGGATTCGCTCATGGCCGTAAAATTACTCGTGTATGAACAAAAAAAATACACCCTGCAAGAAATCTGTGACGCCGTATCCAAAAACTTCAAGGGCTGCGACGTGATGCGCAGCCATCTGCTGAAATCCGTGCCTCTGTTCGGCTCGGGCAGCAGCGAGGCGGTGGCCATGGCCAACCGCGTTACAAAATTTGTTCGTGATACGATGTGGGAACATGTCAACTTTCGCGGTGGACACTACACTACCGGTTTCTGGTCGATGTCCAACCACGTCGCTTTCGGCACGCTTACGGGCGCTCTCCCCTCGGGACGTCTGGCCGGCAAACCCTTTACCCCCGGGCTTACCCCGCAGGCTCACGCGTCGAAAAGCCTTTTGGACAACATCAAAGACGTCGCTCAGTTGAAACCTATCAACATGAACAACAATATCGCTTTCAACGTCAAGGTAACGCCGTCCGCAAACGATACCCAAGCCGATGCGGTCGACCACCTTTACTCCTATGCAAAAGCCTATACGGAACTCGGCGGAATGCAGATACAGTTCAATGTCGTTTCCAGCAAAACCATGCGCGCCGCCATGGCAAACCCCGACGCCTACCGCGACTTAATGGTGCGGATTTCGGGCTACAATGCGTACTTCGTCACCTTAAACCGCGATATGCAACTGGAGCTGATTGAACGCGCCGAATACGGTCTGTAAAGCGCCGCGCGGACGGGGGATTTTCAAGCGGACCCTGGCAGGGGAAGGCGGGTGGCCGCCGGGGCGAAAGCTGCGCACCGGCATCCTGCAGCAGGGATTACAGGGAAACCTGCATCACCACAGGGTGCGGGTCAGTCCCGTTCAAACGTGATGCCGTATTTGTCCAGCTTGCGCTCGAACGTAGGGCGGGAAATGCCGAGTGTCTCGCAGATCTCCCCCTTGTTCTTACTGGTTTCCCTGATGATCTTGCGAATGTAGCGTTCTTCCACCTGATCCAGCGTCAGAAACTTGCCCGGCTCTTCCGGCGTGAACACCCCTTCGGTTGTATCTTTCTGATCCGGGGTCTCCTCATAATCATTGCCCAGCTCCGGGAAATCTCCGACACCCAGCACCTGGCCTTTGGCAATAACGCACGCCCGGACCAGCAGATTTTCCAGTTCCCGGACATTTCCCGGCCAGGGGTAGCTCATAAACTTTTCCATCATTTCACCGGAAACGCCGATGATTTTTTTATGCAGGTCCAGATTGATTTTGGAAAGCAGGTAGTCAATCAGCGGCGGGATATCCTGGCGCCGGTCGCGTAGCGGCGGCAGATGGATGGACACAATATTCAAGCGGTAATACAGGTCATCCCGGAATTTTCCCTCCTTGACCATCGCCCGCAAATCTTTGTTCGTGGCGGTGATGATCCGGGCGTTGACTTTCACCCTGTCCTTGCCCCCGACCCGTTCGAATTCCATCTCCTGCAAAACGCGCAAAAGTTTCGCTTGCAGGTTCACCGACATTTCGCTGATTTCGTCGAGGAACACCGAGCCGAACCGGGCCAGCTCGAATTTGCCCAGCTTGCGCGCGATCGCGCCGGTGAAGGACCCCTTTTCGTGGCCGAACAGTTCCGATTCCAGCAGGGTCTCCACAATGGCGGAGCAGTTCACGGCGATAAACGGTTCGTCCGGAGAGGTGTTGTTGTGAATCACTTTCGCGATCAATTCCTTGCCGGTGCCGCTTTCTCCCTGAATCAGCACCGTCGTTCGGCTCTGGGAAACGGCGCCGATCGTCTTGAAAATTTCCCGCATTTCGTTGCCCGTGCCGATAATGTCTCCCACCCGGAAATTGCGCGACGGCTCCATCAGCAGTCCGTCGATTTTTTTCTCCATCTCCAGGGACTTCAGGGCTTTTTTGATCGCCAGATCCAGCTCATCCACATTGACCGGTTTGTGAATATAATCAAAGGCGCCGCCCTTCATGGCGTTGATGGTCGTTTCCATGTCGTGGAAAGCGGTGATCATGATCACCTTGACGTTTTCATTTTCTTCCTTGAGATCCTCCAGAACGGTAAACCCGTCCACGTCGGGCAGACGGATGTCCAGTATGACCACATCCGAAGGCTCCTGGACGTATTTGTTCAGGCCGTCGGTGCCGGTCAGCGCTGTCCGGACGCTGTATCCTTCTTCGGTTAAATACAAATCCAGCGTTTCCGCAATGGATGCATCGTCATCAATCACCAGAATACTCGCCATAGTCATTCCCTTTGCCGTTGGGGCGACGGCCTGCGCTTTCTCCCGGGCGCTTCAGTCTTTCCGCCCTTAAAAACAACCAGTTATTTACTGCAGGGCAAGGTTACGCACACTTTCGTGCCCCTGTCTTTCTCGCTGATAATCTCCAGCTTCCCCTGATGCACTTCCACAATCTTCAGAACCTGCGACAGGCCGAGGCCTGTCCCGTATTTTTTCTTCGTGAAAAATGGATTATACAGGTGAGGCATATCCGCGTCGTCGATGCCGCAGCCGTTGTCTTCCACGACCACCAGCACGGAGGGCGGCCTCGACCCGATGCTGCGGGCGTAAATGTGAATGTGACCGCCGTCCTCCATCGCCTCCACCGCGTTGCGGATGATATTGACAAAAGTGTCCGTAATCATGGCCACATCCACGTTCACCGCGGAAGCGTCCCCGGTCTCCAGGGTAATTTCGATTTTTTTGTCCTGGATAATCTGCTCGGAAAGAGCAACCGCCTGTTCCAGGATTTTCGTCAGATCGGCCGACTCGATTTTGGGCTCCATCGGCTTGGCGAACACCAGAACGTTGTTCACCAGCTCTTCCAGGTGCTCGACTTCCTTTTCGGCGATTTTAAACCGTTTCAGATCATTGCCTTCCGGTTTGATGCGCTTTTCCAGAATCTGCAGGCTCATCTTGATGGACGAAAGCGGGTTGCGGATTTCATGGGCAATGCCGGCGGAAAGCTGACCCAGCGCCGCAAGCTTCTGGCTGTTGTATAGTTTCTTCTCCAGATTTTTAAACTCGGTGATGTCTCTTTGCACCAGAATGTAATTTTCGGTCCCGATCACCGGGGACGTCGTGATCATTAAATTGACCTTGCGGCCGTCCTGGGCTATGGTTTCAATTTCGTAGGGGGTGTAGTTTCCCCGTTTGGCGTCCTCCCATTTGGAAACGACAAAGTCGGCGTTTTCCGGCGCGACAAATTCCAGGAAATGCTTTCCACGCAGCTCGCTTTTGGGCTTTTTCAGCCCCCAGCTGATGAAGGTAATGATGCCGTTTTTGTCCAGCTCGTAAATTTTATCCGGCAGGCTTCTGACGATGGATTGCATGTAGTTCAGCAGGCCTTCGATCTCTTTCCTCAGTTCGATGTTTTCCGCCAGCTCATTCTGCAGCGTCTCGGCGTATTCCTGCAGGCTGCGCGTCAGCTCCTGCTCGCGCGAGACATCCTGAAGGGTTTCGATCGCCGCGATGATATTCCCGTCCTCGTCATAAATCGGCGCCGCGAGAAAATACATATACCGGCTGCGGCCGCCGAGGTTTTCATAATAATCATAGGCTTCATAGGCGCCAAGCACCTTCTGTGATTTTTTGACTTTTTTGGCGCTGTAGTACTTGTTGAGCGCGTCAATGTCGGCGTCGATGATCAAATCGGCAACCATGGGCCTTTTGACGGGATAAAATGCCCGGTAATGCCCGTCCGTTCCCAGCGTCTCTTCAGCCGATTGCCCCGTCAGCTCCACACAGGCCCTGTTCCACAGAATCACCTGATGCTTTTTGTTGATCACGAAGCTGGGGATGGGCGATCCTTCGATGATGCCCTCGATCGTTTTCTTTTCCCGAAGCAGCTTTTCCTGCCAGGTTTCACGCTCCTTCAGCCGCTCCTGCACCTCGCGCATCCGCAACCGCCTTCCCTCACGGAATGCATAGAAAATGCCGGCAACCACCAGAATCAGCATCAGCAGAAACGCGCTGAACAGGGTGTAAAGAAATGTCGTGCGCACGGGCGCGACGACGTCGGCGTAAGGAGCGCTGACCATCACGAACCAGTTGTTTCCGGCAATCTGAAACGGATAGTAGGCAATGACGCTTCTTTGCAGAGAGTCGCCTCGCTGCAAAACCCTCGCGTCGATGAATCTGCCGCCTGCGGGCGAGAGGGTCATCACGTTTCCCCGACTGTCATGAACGAGATCGCTGATGTTTCTGCCGATGGCGGGCGAATGAGGATGCATGATGATCTGCCCCCGGTCATTGATCAGCCACAGATCACCCAGCCGGTTTTCCTGAATTTGCCTTTCTCCGGAATGAACCAGCGCGGCCAGGGAAAAGGACACCATCCACGCGCCGTCAAAAATATCGCCCTCACGCCAGATGGGATATCCCCATATCAAATACCAGTCCTGCTTTTGGGACGGCGAGGCCCCGGAATCCGCCCGGGACAAAGCCAAATTCAAATACGGCTTTTTTTGGCCTTTCAATTTCCGGAAATGGGGGAGCAGGTTGACGCGGGACGGCGTGTCCCGCGGCAGGACGCGCAGGGTGCGCTCCCGGGCGTCAAACATCAGCACGGCGTCGATAGTCTTTCCCCAGACGGAATAAAGGGTTTCGATTTTCCGGTGGTCCCGGAAGGACAGAATTTTCCCGCTGGGATCAAAATAGGAAAACAGAGTGACGTTTCTTTCGACCTGTGAAAGAATTTCCGTCATCCGGGCGGAGGCGTTTTGAGCCGACGCCAGCTGCTGGCGGCCGAACAAATCCGCCATCTCCTTTTCCCGCGCGTTGTTCACGGTCAAAGCCAGCAGAAGAATCAGGAGGATAACAACGAGGCTGGTCAACCAGATGCGCAGACTGAACGCTTGACGCAGAAATCGGTATGAGTTTCTCAGCAAGGCCACTGAATCTTAATTTTCCTTATGCTTTTCTTTTTGAGACTGCCACATGCCGAATAAAACATAAACCAGAACCGCCGCCGTGACCGAAATCAGCAATTTCGCCAAACCGCTTTCAATTTTTAAAAGGTAAGAACAAATCAGCCAGACAATCGGATAAGTAATTACGGTTAACAGTTCCTGCATAATGACCCTCTATGATCCATTGATAATGACTTCTTGATATCCCATAACTTGACACAGGTTCGCGGCATCGTAACGACATTGAGTCAAAATTTCAACTGAAATATCAAAAACGTTTTTCCCGCGGATTTTCGCACCCGGAAGCTCCCTCCCCCGCCGGCGTCCGTTTAATGTTTTATGACAAACCATTGAACAAAACATTAAACGTGTCGTTTGTTTCTTCTGTATCCCGCGACGCTCAGGAAATCAAAAAGCATTCTCTCTTTTCATTTTTCCACACCCGACGCCGAAAGCAAAGTAACAGGAATCTCAACAAATTGAGCCGTCTGCCCGAAGTGGCAGGCAGCGGCGGTTCGATGCCGGAAAGCAGCTTGCATGAAGGCCGTGGCACATCTCCTGCATTAGCGTCGAACCGATTGATGTTAATTCTTCTTTGCGCAACCACGATAATGTGCTATGGAGCGCGAAAAAGAAACACAATAAATTACTGGTTATGAAAGGAGTCCAATAATGTCACACAAACATGGAAAAACAATTTTAACGGTCATCATATCGGCAGCGGCCGTAATGCTGGCGAACCAATTTGCCTTTGCGGCGGATGCGATTCCGGTCGGCGGCGAGTCTTACATTAAGGTGATCTTTGTGGTCGGCGCCATGATCGGCTCGGGTCTGGCCATCGGTCTCGGCGCCATCGGCGCGGGCGCAGGCATCGGCGACGCGGCAAACGGCGCCTGTCAGGCGGTGGGAAGAAACCCCGGCGTCCAGGGCAAGATCATGATGGTCATGCTCGTCGGTATGGCCATGGCGGAATCGATCGCCATTTACGCGCTGGTCATCGCTCTGATCTTATTGTACGCAAACCCCTTCAAGCCTTTCTTTTTGGGTTAATGTTGCAAAGAAGTTCACCACAAAATTAACCTAGGTTAGGGGGAAATCATAATGTCAGAAACTAAAGATAAGAAGTCATTACCTGTTGCAGGCGTATTCTTCCTGCTGATTGTAATCCCCTTATCACTGATGGCGTTTTTAATCGCTAACGGCATGTTCAAACTGGGGGTTACCATAAAAGAAAGAGCCGTTAACGTACTGGATGTCAAGTCTCAGGAAGATATTAAGGCAAGGGCCATCAACACGGCAAATCAGGTTGCCAACCTCCTGATGGAAAGCAAAAAAGATTTGCAGGTTGCAACCATTATTCCCTCGACGGAGGCGGCCTATAAGCAGTTTGTTGCTGAAAACAAAGCGCCGCTCTGGATCAAGAAGGACGGCAAGGTCCAGCAGGTGCTGGCGCCGCTGTACAAGGAAATTGCCCTGATTGACAAAAACGGCTATGAAAGAATTAAAATTGTGGACGGCCAGGCAACACCGGCGGGACAACTGGCTGACGTAAGCAAGCCGGACAATACCGCCTACAAAAGCGAGGATTATTTTGCCAATGCAAGAAATCTGCGCCGGGGCGAAGCCTACGTATCTCCGGTCACCGGCTGGTATGTGAACAAAGCGGCCTTCAACAAGGGGGAGCGGTTCAACGGCGTCGTGCGCTTTGCAACACCGGTGTTCAATCATGATGGTTTCGCGGGGGTCATCGTGCTGTCCCTCGACTACCGTCATCTGGGTCAGATCACCGACCAGCTGATCCCCACTCAGGCGGAACGAGTGTTTGAAACGGATGCCTCATCCGGCAATTACGCCTACATGTTCGATTACCGCGGCAATGCCATCTCTCATCCGAACGATTTTCATATCGTGGGGCTGAATCCGGACGGAACGCCTGTTCCAACCATCACGCAGCAAAACGTTAAAGAACTGACGGACAAGGGCGCCGACGCCCTGAACATTATCCAGGCCGGTTTTCTGGATCCCAATTTAACGGCCCTGGCGAAAGAGACGGCAGAGGGTAAAACAGGCTTCAAGACGTATAAATTATTTGGCATGACCAAGTTCGTCGCCTATGCGCCGATCAAATTTTACGCGTCAAACATTCCCGCCCCCGCCGGTTTCGGATGGGTCTGTCTGGGCGTGGAAGTCGAGAAATACAACGAAGCGGCCTTAAAGGTCTCTCAGAATATCGAGAAGGAATCCAAGGCCTGGACGGCAACGGTCATTCTGGTGCTCATTGTGGCCATGGTGATCCTGTTCTTCATCATGCTGATCCTGGTGCGCGGAATCTCCCGCTCCATTCAGTCGGAAGTTCCGGAAGGCTCGGAAGGAGATCTGGCGGGACTGCATGACGACGACGATGACGACAAATAAGTAACGTTCACTCATAAACCAAAAGGCCGAATTTCGATTCGGCCTTTTTTATGGATTGGACGATCACGGTTTTTTATAAAGGTTGCTGGGCAATTCTGCTCACAAGGAGATCCGTATGGATACTTTTCTTAAGCTTTTCCCTTTTCTGCACCTGGTGGCGCTGGCGGCGGGCGCCATTCTCCTTTTTGTTGTAAAAAGAAAATACCCCAGAGTCCGCAATTCAGAGCTGATTACGGTTTTCATCCTCTTTTTGATCCTGGTGGCCGTCTTTACGGAGCAGGGGCTGGATTTGATCAAACGGTTGATGAACATCCTTCAGGCCTAGCAACCGGAAGAGCGCTGCGTACACGGAAACCGAATTCACTGCAATATAAGAACGGGTGCGGAGGGCGGTTCATTTTATCTTTTTTCGATACCGAGTATCTTTGCAACAAATGATGTTCTTGCATAGAAAGCTCTGCTAGTGCTTCCATGACCAGCGCCTTTGGTTCGTGGTTGAACCAGCGTTCCCATTGAACCTGTCAGATATTCAAATCCTTTTTTAATGATACAATTTCTTGTTTCTTCATAGTCCCTTCTCACTTGTTCATAGATAATCTTATCAGAAAGGTCAAACGAAGCTACTCGTACCAAAAGAGTTCTTTCTTCTTTTTGTGATTCAAAAAGGCGGGCGCAAACAACAACTTTTTTCAATTTTACAAGGAGGTGACTTTGCTCAAAGGGCGTATGCGCAACATTGTATGGATCAATCATTGTAATAGCCATTGTTTCTTTAACTGCAATTCTCTCATTGGCTAATTTTTTAAGAGGTACGATTTTAAGCTCCCACGAGCCGAAATTTGGAGACTGTGCTGAATTAATCGGCAATCCTAAATACCGTTCGAGCACATGTCCTGCCCATCCTTTGTTCTTTTTATTTTCTTTCCATATTGTCACATCATATTTGCTTGCCAATGGCACTAGGTCAGATCCTTCTAGTTCTTCAAGTTTTTTAATTGCGATGTCTCTTTCCATCACATAACCTCACTAATAGCAAAATTCAGCGATGTTTGCCTTGTTGCTACTGCACGTTTCAATCTTGAAATTGATAAACCAATAAAATCTAATTCTAGTTCAGTACCGACAAATTTCCTTAGAGTATTTATCGCAGCAACACCAGTTGTAGAACTACCTGAAAACGGGTCGTAAATTAAATCATCTTCATTAGTTGAAGCAACGATTATTCTTTCCAAAAGCGCAACAGGTTTTTGTGTTGGGTGTTTTCCAAAAGTTTTTTCATCACCATTTGGAGTTTTAAAAGACCATACACTTTTCATTTGTTTGCCGGCATTTATTTCACGCATCTTTTCATAATTAAAACAGTGTTTTGATTTTTCATTTTTAGCCGCCCAAATAATTGTTTCTGTGGCGTGAGTAAAATATCGACATGATAAATTAGGAGGAGGGTTAGGTTTTTCCCAAGTAATATCATTAAGAATTTTCATTCCTAATTGTTGCATGGCATAACCAACTGAATGAATAACGTGATGTGTACCAGAAACCCAAATAGTACCATTCGGGTTTAAGATCTTCTGAGACCTTGATAACCATGATAAGTTAAATTCATGATTTAATTTTGGGCCACTTGATTTATCCCATTCCCCTTTATCTACCTTCACCATTTTCCCATTATGGCAGGTGATACCACCGTTTGATAAGAAGTAAGGAGGATCTGCGAAAATCATATCAAATTTACCGTTAGGATATTTCCCTATAAGCATGTCCATAAATTCAATACAATTTGCGTGATATAACCAAACATTATTCTCATCATCTCGGAGAACACACTTATTTGGTGAATATTCTGAACTTTCTTCTCGTATCATAATCGGAGGCTCTTTCTTTTTCCTAGAAGGAAAATATTTCATAACATGCGTTCCTTTATATAGCTTAAATGTTAAATTATTTTTGACATACGGACTACACGTTTTCGTTAAGACATTAATCCGCCGCCACCTTCGTTTTTTTTAGCCCTCGCACTTTCCCAGCCTGTTTGTCCAAGAATACTGATTGATTTTGGAGAATTAAGTTTATTAAAATTAGACGACTGAGGATCACAAACACTCGCAAAAGGGCATTTTGTAATGCCTTTCAAAACAGCATTATGACCCGCAACAAATTCATTTTTACTAATAACAATATTTCCATCAATATCGGCACATGGCAAAACTTTTTTTATAACAAATGCCTTCTTGTCTTTACATATTTGACATGTTTTGTTTCTCCCGGAATGCCACTTAAATTCATGTCCACCACTTTCACATTGGAACACACACAGTGACTCTTTACAAAATTCTTTCCCAATTATCCTGTAAACGAAATAATCCATTAAACTTGGGCTTTCAATACAAGATTCAGGGTGTGCTGCATTCCATTTTTCCCACACTTTTCGCCACGCTAGTGCACTTATTTTATCTATGAGGCCGTACTGATAGCAAAATATGTCAAGAAAACTTGATACTAAAGGGATTGAGGTTTTAATTATGCCTGTGCGTAATGCCACTTTAATTGTATTGATATCACTGGCGACATCAATTTTGTCAAAATTTTTTGCCTGTTTCCAAACGTCTAATACAATCATGTCTCTAATAAACATATCCGTCTTTTTATTGCCAAATCCAGATCCTTTGGTAGAGATTAAGAAATTTCTTATTTTAAGCAAATCTTTATCGAAATAATCAAAAAGATCATAAGGTTCAATCTTTTTGTCTATAAGAATTTGGGATGCTGTAACAGCATATTTTATTCGCTTATCGCTTTGTGAGAGTGATGTTATTCCTATGTTTTTTAAAAAATCTTCAGGGCCTTTGTTGATTTTATTAATGTCAAAAATAGTGGGATCATCGGTATATTTTTTAAATAAAGCCTCGAAATCTCTTGTGCCGCGAAAATCTTGATTAGCTGCGAAGTATCTTATTTTACATATCTCGTTGGGCGCCAAAGTATATGTGTTGTACAAGTCATAAAATACTTTTTTATTACCCAAATAGATACCGTTTAATATCTCACTTACCTTAATACATTTTTGTTCATCAATTTTGGGATCAATAATTTTTTCGTGATATTGCTCCCAAAATTTATGAAATTCAGAGAAATATTCAAATACATTATCTAAAGCCTGTGTTTGCCCGATTCCAGGATAAGTTGTATAAAAATATTCGTTGATTTTTGCTATTATGTGTCGCCAACTTTCGACTGACAACGCTTTGTTAATTTGAACACCTGTGTTTTCAATCAGCTCATTTAAAAATATATCCAATGATGTTTTCATAATATCCTTTCTCATTTCGTCATGAAAAGCAGGCGCGGAGAAAATCATAAGCCGAGTTCTGTTCCGCGATTCGGTTACCCTCGCCGCGGCGATGATCATTCATCTGGGACGGCAGTTGCCTGCCGTCTCTAGCGACACTACCCGAGAACATCAGACGGGCCGCCCTTAAACGTTCTCCTATTTGGTCTTGCTCCGGATGGGGTTTGCCATGCCTTTCCCGTCACCGGAAAAGCGGTGAGCTCTTACCTCGCCATTTCACCCTTACCTTCGGGCTTGCGCCCGGGCGGTATATTTTCTGTGGCACTTTCCCTGGGGTCGCCCCCGGTCGCCGTTAGCGACCATCCTGCCCTGTGGAGCTCGGACTTTCCTCCGGCAGAGCAAACTCTGCCCGCGATCATCCGATTTTCTCCGGCCTGGGATATATCCTACAATTGATTTGTATTTCTTTCAAGGACACATCTAAGAAGATATTCGACGCCTTCAGTCTAGCGCCCCCTTCAGAAGGTCAGCCTTTGGTCAATTTTCATGCTCGTCAATGGCCAGATTGGCCAGCCGGTCGGCTGTCGCATTGCGGCAGCGCGGAACATGCCGGACCCTGACGGATTCAAGGGAAGAAAGCAGCTTCCGGACGTCCTGCATCAATATTTTCAGGTTCTCGTTTTTTACTTTATAGGAACCGTTGATCTGGTTGGCCAGGAGCTCCGAATCCAGATAAATTTCAACATTTTTCCAGCCGCCGGTCAGAGCGCCTTTCAAACCCAGGATCAGCGCTTTATATTCCGCGATATTATTGGTGCAGTAGCCTAAATATTCCTTGCCCTCCCACAGAATATTATCTTTTTCATCGGTAATCACCGCCCCGCCGCCTCCCGGACCGGGATTTCCCCGGCAGGCGCCGTCGCTGAATAATTTGACCGGTTTTTGTTCCATAGAAAGCTATTCGGACTTTTCCTGATTTTTAAAATACATGATCCGGTTGCAGTTCGGGCAGCTTAAAAGATCGTTGGAACGCTGCAATTCGTTGTAAAGCTGCGGCGGAATATTCATGTGGCAGCCGCTGCAAACCGCTTTCCAGACGGGAATCACACCAAGGCCGTTATTACGTTTTTTTACTCTTTCATACCGGTTCAGAAGGTCCGCAGTGATTTGCTTTTGCAATTCGGCCCGTTTTTCTGTCCAGCTTGCCGTATCGGCGTCTACGGCGCTCAAGTCATCTTCGATGATTTTCTTTTCCTGTTCGTGTTTGCGGGTTTCCTCCTCCAGGGCCTCATCATCCTTTTTGACCAGAACGGAAAGCTGATCCATGTTTTCCATCAGGGCGATGATCCGGGTTTCCATCTCACCGCGGGTTTTCTCCGCCGTTTCAATCTCCTTGAGCATGGCCTGATATTCTTTGTTGTTTTTGACTTCGAGGAGCTTTTCTTTTGTTTTGACCATCCCGTCGCCGATCTTTGCGATGGCGGCTTCATATTCCGCACGCCGGGCTTTGAGTTCTTCCTGTTTTTGCTTGTTTTGCGCGATGCTTTCCCGATAGGCCTGAAAGTCATTTCCCATCGCTTGGATTTTTTCCGGCAGCCTGATCTTTTTAGCGGCAAGCTTGACCAATTGAGAATCACACTCCTGCAACCCGATCAACAGCAGCAATTGTTCTTTCACCCTGTTCTCCTTCTTTTTTTATTTTTCATCTCTTGATGATTCCCCGACGTCAAAAAAAATGCACCTTTTGAGGGGTGCATTTTCAGATCATCGGTGAATGGAGCTGGTTTTGGGCGCCGCGATAGAAGAATCGAACATTTCTGATCACGGCTTTTGCCTCTACCGTTTTGTCGCAACAACTCCTTGCTTGTAAAAGTCGCTTTTTCCCAGCCATCCTTAAAGCTTCCATTCATAAAATTTGGTGGGCCCACCTGGGATCGAACCAGGGACCTACCGGTTATGAGCCGGTGGCTCTACCAATTGAGCTATAGGCCCGCCATTTTTAGCATTTGCGCAATTTTTTTAACCTGCATCAAGGTGCGTTGAAATATACCCAATCCCGGCACTTGTCAATATTATTTTCCCGTCCGTTTCCGGGGTGAATGCTTTGCTTTTTTCAACGGCTCCCTTTCAACGACTTCCGGCTCTTCAACCCCGGAGACCACCGTCTCCTCCAGCATCGCTTCGCCCAGAACCGCCGTTCCCAGCCGGTCGCTGATTCCGAAACGCATTCGCAGAACTTTTTCTTCACGCGGCGTCAGCGTGGACAGTATTTTACGCGTCTGGTCCGCCAGATCCATGCTGATGGTGGCCTCTGAGGGAGACATGATCTTTTTGTCTTCGATAAAATCTCCCAGATGGCTGTCTTCCTCTTCGCCGATCGGCGTTTCCAGGGAAATCGGCTCCTTGGCGATTTTCAACACCTTGCGCACTTTTTCCAGCGGATATTCCATTTTGTTGGCGATTTCTTCCGGGGTCGGTTCGCGTCCCAATTCCTGCACGAGGTAGCGCGACGTCCGAATCAGTTTGTTGATCGTTTCAATCATATGGACGGGAATGCGGATCGTGCGGGCCTGATCGGCAATGGCGCGCGTGATGGCCTGACGAATCCACCAGGTCGCGTAGGTGGAAAACTTGTAACCCCGCTGGTATTCGAATTTATCAACCGCTTTCATAAGCCCGATATTGCCTTCCTGAATCAAATCCAGAAACTGCAGACCGCGATTGGTGTATTTTTTGGCGATGCTGACGACCAGCCTTAAGTTGGCTTCGACCAGTTTCCGCTTGGCGATTTCCGCCTTGGCTTCTCCGTCTTCGATGGAATAGACAACCATCTTCAGCGCGGCGGCCGGGATTCCCACCTCCCGGGTAATGGACCTCAATCGTTTTTGCGCTTCGGTAACAGCCGCGCGGCTCCGGTGCAGCCACTCAATGGACACTTTTGCTTCTTTCGCCGCTTGCCGCTCGTCCTGCTTGGATTTCTTCATCCTGGACCAAGCCTTCTCCATTTGCGTGATATTCAAACCCGACTCTTTCTTGAAATGGTTGATCACGCGTTCGGAACGTTCAATCTCGTCCGTGAAGAATTTCAGCCGGGCGATAAAACGGCTCATCTGCTTCTTGCTGAAACGGATTTTCCGGCAAAGGGTGATGATGTATTTTGTATTTTTTACCAGTTCCGCGGTCAGAGTCTCCCGCTGCCTGGGCTTTATGGTTTTGGATTTGAGCTTCTCCCGCAGAACCTTATTGCGGACGCTGAAGTGTTGAACCCGGGCAATCAGTAGGAGCACTCTTTCTTTGTGATCGTCCTCCTCCATAAACCCTTCCTCGCCCTCAATGTTATCCACTATATTTTTGACGCGGATTTCTCCGGATTCCAGCTTTTCGCCAATCCTGAACACTTCGTCGATGGAAACGGCCAGACTGAAAATCGCCCACATGGTTTCCCGGGCGCCCTCTTCGATTTTCTTGGCGATCTCTACTTCGCCTTCGCGGCTCAAGAGCGAGACCAGCCCCATTTCCCGCAAATACATTTTGACCGGGTCTCCGGTTTTGCCCGGGCTGGGAACCAACGCAAGGGCTTCCGTAAATTTGGACGAAATAGCATCCTTCGCCGGTTTTTTCACCACCAGCTTTTCCCCCTGCTCCACATCGATGATGTCAATGTTTTTTTCTCCAAACAGCATAATAATGTCATCGATTTGCTCCGATGAATTCACATCAGGCGGCAGCAGGTCATTCACGTCGTCATAGGTTAAAAACCCCTTTTCTTCCCCCAGGGAAAGCAGCTTTTTAAATTCATCGGATTGTATTTCTTTCGCCATTTGGATGCCCCCGCATGTCATGATCTGTTCAAATATTGATGTTCTTCCTTCATCAAATTCTGTTTCTGAAACGTCAGCTCCCGGATGAGATCCGAATTGCCGCTTTCCTGTGCCTGTCTTAACTGATGCTGAACCCGGCGCTTTTGTTCTTTATACCATTTTGCACGGATTCTCCGTATGTTATCGACAAAATTGCGCTCCACCATGTCGTCGTCGGTTGGAGGCGCTTCCATGCTTATTTTGTAAATATGCTCCCGCAGCGGCTTGTCTTCGTCCAACGGCAACAAAACATTGACATCGACGAATCCCAGCAGTTTATAGGTTTGAACAATCTTTGTTCCCAGCTCCTTCAACGCAGGATCCAGAAAATAATCCATAACTTTTTCATCGTCCACCAAAAGCGCCTTCTGCGGGTACTCCAGCATCAGCCGGATCAGATTGAATTCCAGCGGATTCACAGCCATCCCGCCGGACGCCTCTCTCACTCCTGCGGCGGATGGAACGGATGCCGACTTACGATGGATTTCTCTTTTCAGCAAGGCCTGGTCAATGCCTGATTTTTCCGCAATACGCTTGATAAAAAGATTCTTTTCGATTTTGTTGTTGATTTTCCCCACAAATTCCATCGCGGTTTTCACCAAATCGCGGTTTTCTTCAAACGTTTTGCCGTCTCCCAGAACGGAATCAATGTAATAATCACTGACCGCCGGCGCAAGGGCGATCAATTCCTCCAGCTTCTCCGGGCTGTGCTTTTTCACAAAATCATCCGGATCGCAGCCGTCGGGAAGAAGTAAAGCCCGGGCGCGCATATTGGCACCCAGGAAAAGCTCCAGCGACCGGTCCAGCGCCCTGCGTCCGGCCGGATCCGGATCAAACAGCGCGACAACATCCTGTGTGTAGCGCCGCAGGAGTTCCAGATGATCGCGGGTCAACGCCGTGCCCAGTGTGGCCACGACGTTGCACACCCCCACGTTCCACAGGGAAATGACGTCAAAATAGCCCTCCACGATCAGACAAAAACCCTTCCGGCGGATCGCCTCTTTGGCCTTGTTGAGTCCGTATAAATTTTTCCCCTTGCTATAGACCGGCGATTCCGGCGAGTTGAGATATTTGGGCTCCCCTTCTCCGATGATCCGGCCGCCAAAGGCGACGATTTCGCCGAAAACATTTTCAATGGGAAAGATCAGGCGGCCACGGAAACGGTCATAGAAGCCTCCGTCTTTTCCGGCAATGACCAGACCGGCCTGTTCGGCCATTTTCAGGGACAAACCGCCGCCTTCCAGATCATCCGCCAGGGAGCGCCATGTATCCGGCGCATACCCAAGCCTGAATTGCCGGACGGTTTCCTCGGTGACGGCTCGCTTTTGCAGATAGTCGCGGGTTGCTTTGCCTGCAAAAGAGGACAGCTGACGGGCGAAGTACTGCGCCGCCCTTGCATTTGAATGAAGCAACTCCTCGCGCAGGGATTCTTTTTCACGTCCGTCGCCGCAGAAGGTCCGAACCGGCAGCAGGACGCCCGTTTTTTCCGCCAGATATTTAATGGCCTCGGGGAAGCTCTTATTGGCGATTTTCATCAGCAGCGTAATGACATTGCCGCCTTCCCCGCAGCCGAAACAGTAGAAAATCTGTTTTTCGCGATTGACCGTAAACGAAGGGGTCTTTTCCTGATGAAAAGGACAAAGCCCCAGATAATTCCGGCCTGCCTTTTTCAGTGTCAGATATTCGGAGGCAAGCTCGACAATATCCGCCCTGCTTTTAATTTCTTCAATTTTGCTTTCATCAAAACGCACGAATGATCGCCTGGCCAGTTTTGTTTTTTAGTCCCTGTCGCCGGGAACGCGTTTTATTGCGACAGAAGCGCTTTCACCTTTTCACCGGCGGTCTTCCCGTCCGCCTTGCCGGTAATCTGCGGCATCAGCGCCTTCATCACTTTGCCCATATCCTTGACGGACACGGCGCCCACGTCGGCAATCGCCTTTTTAATGAGCACTTCCACTTCTTCATCCGACATTTGCGCGGGCATGAAATCCTGCAGGATTTTCAGTTCCGCTTCCTCCTTTTCCACCAGATCGGGCCTGCCCCCTTTGGCGAACTGTTCGATGGAATCTTTCCGCTGCTTGACCAGCCCGGACAGGATCTGCATCGTTTCCGTCTCGTTGAGCGGCCGCATCAGGTCTATTTCCTTGTTGTGGAGCGCTGTTTTCAGCAGGCGAATCGCCGACAACCGGATTTTGTCTTTGGCCTTCGCCGCCGTTACCATGTCTTCGTTTAATCTGGTCTGAATATCCATAAGCATTTACCTCAGTCTTATCCCAGCTGATCTTCCAGTTTTCTGCCTCCCAGCAGATGCATGTGCAGATGAAAGACGACCTGCCCCCCGTCGGCGTTGCAGTTGATCGCCAGACGGAATCCGCTGTCGGCCACCTGTTTCATTTTAGCAACCTGCTGTGCGGCGGCCATCAATCTTCCTATAATATCCTCATTTGGATCGATCTCCAGAAAGGTCGCAATATGTTTTTTGGGAATGATGACGACATGCACCGGAGCCATGGGGCTGATATCGTCAAAAGCCAGGACAGCGTCGTCTTCGTAAACTTTTTTGGAAGGAATGTCTCCCTTGATGATTTTACAAAATATGCACTCTGCCACCTGTTTTTCCTCCTTCCGATTTTATGAAACCTGCTGTGTCCTCGCGATCGCGTCTTCCAGAGCGATGGCGCCCGTGTAAAGCGCGCGGCCGACAATCACACCGTAAAAAGAACAGTCCTGGACGGCGAGCAGGGCGTCGATATCGGCAAGTGAAGCCACCCCGCCCGACGCGATGACCGGAATGTTGACGGCTTTCGCCAGGGCCCGGGTCTGCTCCACATTGACGCCCGTCTCCATGCCGTCGCGTGAAATATCCGTATAAACAATGGCCTGGATTCCGTCATGGACATAACGCTCGGCCAGTTCGATGGCATTTTGGCCGGTCTTTTCCGTCCAGCCGCGGACGGCCACCTTACCCGCAAGCGCGTCGATCCCCAGGATAATTTTCCCCCGATGGGTCCGGGCGGCCGTCCGGACAAACGCTTCATCCTGAATGGCCGACGTCCCCAGAATCACGCTTGACACGCCGTTTTCCAAATAGTAGTTGACGGTTTCCATGCTGCGGATGCCGCCACCAACTTCCACCGGCACCGGAACGGATTTCGCAATTTCGACAAGAACCGGTGCGTTTTTGGGCAACCCGGCGACGGAGCCGTCCAGATCCACCAGATGAATCCTTTGCGCTCCTTTTTGAACCCAGAGCCTGGCCATGTCCACTGGATTTTCGGCGTAAACCGTTACCCTGTTAAAATCGCCCTGCGCCAGCCGTACGCATTGGCCGTTTTTTACATCGACCGCCGGAATAATTAACACCTTGTCGGACTCCTTCGCAGAACCGGTAGATCAAATATCGAGCGGGACACCGCATGCATCCGAAGCTTTTTGCCGTCAGCGTTCAAAGCCGGGAAAGGTCTTGAAAATATCGTCAACTCCCAGCTTTGTCAACTGGCGCGCCGTCAGCCACTTTGCACCGCCCTTGAAGAAGGAAGGCGCCTGAAAAACATCTTCCATCAGAGATTTTTGCGTTTTGTCAAAAATACCCCGCCAGAGGAGGCGGCCGTCGCCGACGGCAACCAGATGAATTTCAAAAGCCACCGCCGCGGGGCGTTCCACGGAATAATCGTAGCCCACTCTTTCCCGGCAGCGATAGACAAACCCCGCCACCAGGATATCGGCGTTCAGTTCGCTTCCGGTTTCCCGGAAAGTCTGCAGCAAAGGCTGTTTGCGGAGAACCGTCGATACCAGCCGATAAACACCCGCCACTTTTTCCCGGGGAATGATGTCCACGTTCTTGTAGTCCCTCAGTTTATCGGTCACCATTTCTTCAAGCATTCTTTCTGTTCCTTTGGCAATACTTCCGCTGGAATTTACGCTGCCGCAAATCGGGCATTGAACAGTGGAAGATGGTTCTTCCGGCAGCACCGCCTGAAAAGGAATGACCGCGATGCGCGTCACGTTTTTTTCGACGGACCCCGGCTCTTCCTGCGCATGAAGGACGCCGGAGAAAAAAATGAAGAGGCCCAAAAGCCACAGGGTGCAACCGACGCTTTTTATCGGAAATCTGTTTTGCAACACAAGACGCCTGATCTTTCCTTCAAAGCGTTCCTTTGGTGGACAGAACGCCTGAAATTTCCGGATGGATGTTCACCGCCTGCCTGAGCGACCGGGCAAACGCCTTGAAGACAGCCTCGATGATATGATGACTGTTGCTGCCGTATTCCAGGGTAATATGCAGGGTAATGCCGCTGTGATCCGTGAAGGCCTTGAAAAACTCTTTGACCAGCGCGGGATCAAATCCGCCGATTTTTCTGCGTTCATACCGGACCTTGTAAATCAGATAGGGACGGCCGCAGATGTCCATGTCCACGCGGCACAGACTCTCGTCCATCGGAACGGACGCCGAACCGTAGCGCTGAATGCCCATCTTTTTACCCAGCGCCTGTCCCAGCGCCTGTCCCAGACAAATCCCCAGGTCTTCCACCAGATGATGATCGTCGATTTCCGTGTCGCCTTTGCTCTTGACAAACAGCTTGAACTGACCGTGGCGGGCAAACAGCTCCAGCATGTGGTTCAAAAAGGGAATGGTGGTATCGATCCTGCTGCCGGCGGATTGATCCAAATCAATTTTCAGCGTGATATCGGTTTCTGTTGTTTTACGGACGATCTTTGCCTTTCTGGCCATGGCTGCCCTCCGGATTAGATGACTTTATTCAAGGGATACTCGATGATGCCCTGCGCTCCCGCTTCCAAAAGCCGTGGGATCAAATCCCGCACCACTCCCGTATCGACGACGGATTCAATGGCGAACCATTCCTCGGAATAGAGACTGGAAATGGTCGGGGCTTTCAGCGACGGCAAAAGCTTCATGACACGATCCAGATCGGTTTTGGAAACATTCAGTTTGATGCCAACCTTGCCCATCGCCAGAAGCGACCCGGTCAGGAGCGTCCGGATCTGCTCGATTTTTTTTCTCTTCCAGGGATCGTTCCAAGCCGCGCGGTTGGCGATCAGCCGGGTGTTGGTTTTCATCAGCTCTTGCACGATCCTGAGCTTGTTGGCCCGGATGGTAGATCCCGTTTCCGTAACTTCCACGACAGCGTCCACCAGACCATCGACGACTTTCGCCTCGGTCGCGCCCCAGGAAAACTCCACACTGACCCCGATCTTCTTTTCGGCGAAATATTTTCTGGTGAAGTTGACCAGCTCCGTCGAGATGCGCCTGCCTTCCATGTCCTCGATGGAACGGATCGGCGAATCGTCCCGCACCACCAGCACCCAGCGCGCCTGACGCGTGGAAACCTTGGAGTAGATCAGATCCTGCACCCCCACCACATCGGAATTGTTTTCCATAATCCAGTCGATGCCGGTCAGACCCAGATCCAGATGGCCGCTTTCGATGTAGCGGGACATTTCCTGAGCCCGGATCAGCGCGCAGGAAATGTCCGGATCGTCAATATCCGGAAAATAGCTGCGGCTGTCATAGGTAATCCGCCAACCGGCTTTCTGAAACAAATCAACAGTATTTTTTTCCAAACTCCCTTTCGGGATGCCCAATTTCAAAACATTCATTTGTACACTTCCCCGGGATCAAAAACCCTCTTGCCGACTACAACGAAATCGCCGCCTTCGCGCCTGCGGAAAAAACATGAACGATGCCCCGTGTGGCAGGCCGCCCCGCCCACTTGTTCCACCTGAAGCAGCAAAGTGTCTTCATCGCAATCGATAAAAATATCCTTGACCATCTGAACATGGCCGGAGCTTTCGCCTTTCAGCCACAGTTTTTGCCGGGAACGACTCCAGAAAGTCGCCTTCCCGGATTGCAGCGTCGCCTCCCAGGAGGCTCGGTTCATGTAGGCCAGCATTAAAATGTCCTTTGTTTCAGCGTCCTGTACAATGGCCGGAATCAATCCGTCCGTTTTATTAAAGTTTGGCTCTATCATCAGTCCCTTCCCTGTGGGTGCATTAATCTGCCACCTTTATGAAATTATTTTATCTAATGGATGAATGCCATTAAATCAAGTAAAATCTTGTCTTACCGCTCATCTATTTCCGGCTTGCCTAACTTTTTTATTCATGATAAAAAAGCCGTGAAAGTGGACGAAAACGATTCAAATTTGTTTACCCGGAGGGATTAGCTATGTCTTTGCTGCTGGGAGGCATCGTTGCCGCGGCCATCGGACTGATCAGCCTGATTTTCTGGTGGCCTGATTTCCTGGCCATTCTTCGGGGCGCGTTGCCCATCTTTCTTTTTCTGGGAGGCGCTCTGGCCGTCTATGTCGGTTTTGATGATATTCAGGACAAAACACGGGAAGAAAGACAGCGGCAAAATGAAGAATTGGAGAAAGCCAGGGAAGAAATTGAATCGGCCAAAGCGCAGGCCGAACGCTACAAAGATGAGTTGGACCGGTTGAAAGATGAAAAAAAGCAAAGCTGAATTCAGCTCCGCAGATAAATACATCTTGACACAGCCGGTTAAATCACATATTAGCTCACAATAATACATCGTTACAGGAACCGGTATGCATATGTTTTCCACAATTAAATCCTCGCCTTACTATACCTACATGTATTGATGCCTGCTTGCCCTGGTCCTTCACGAGGTAAGCAGGCTTTTCTGAAAGCATCAGCGAAAATCCAAAACCAGCATCAACTGCAACACTTGGAACATGTTTTTTTGTTTTGAAAAACAAAAAATTTGGAGGAACAAACCAAATGAAAAAGAGAATCTTTTCAGTAACTATTTCACTGCTGTGTGCCATATTATTTGTTCTGGGGCACAGTTCCGGCGTTCTGGCGCAGACAACCCTGACCTACAGCATCTTTTTCCCGGCGACCCACGCGCAGGCGAAAGCCGGCGACGCCTGGGCGAAGGAAATCGAAAAACGAACCGGGGGCAAAGTAAAGATCAACATTTTCGCCGGCGGTTCGCTGACCCCGGCCGATCAGTGTTTCGACGGCGTCGTGAAGGGAATTTCCGACATCGGTATGTCCTGTTTTGCCTATACCCGCGGCCGTCTTCCGCTTCTGGAAGCGCTCGATCTGCCGATGGGCTATCCCAGCGGTATGGTTGCCACCCTGGTGGCCAATGACTTCGCGAAAAAGATGAAGCCCAAAGAACTCGACGACGTCAAAGTTCTGTACCTACACGCACACGGCCCGGGGCTGCTGCATACCCAGAAGCCCGTCCGGACGATGGCGGACATCAAAGGCATGAAAATCAGATCCACCGGGCTTTCCGCCAAAATCGTGGAAATGCTGGGCGGCGTCTCCGTGGCCATGCCGCAAGGCGGCACCTATGAAGCGCTGCAAAAAGGCGTTGTGCAGGGCACGCTGGCCCCCATGGAAACCTTAAAGGGGTGGAAACAGGCGCAGGTCATCAAATACACGACCGACTGCGCCAATATTGGTTACACCACCGCCATGTTCGTCGTCATGAACAGAAAAAAATGGGATTCCCTGCCCCGTGACGTGCAGAAAGTGTTTGACGACGTAAGCCAGGAATGGATTACCGTGGCCGGCAAGGCCTGGGACGATGCGGATGATGAAGGATACAAATTCTCCGCCGAGCTGGGCAACAAAGTCATCAAGCTGTCTGCGGCAGAGCAGGCCCGGTGGAAGGCGGTCGTCAAACCGGTGGCCGAAAGTTACATCCAGAGTGCCGAAAGCAAAGGTTTGCCGGGCAGGCAGGCTGTCGCCGAAGTGGAGCTTTTGATTAAAAAATACTCCGGGGCTAAAAAATAAGAGGCCGATTGATGCTCAGTCCGGTAAAATATCTGACGCGCGCAGGCAGAGGGTTCAACCTTCTGTCCTGCGCAGCCGTTATCGCCATGATGCTGTTGTCCGCGGCGGATGTTTTTTTACGCCTGCTGGGCAAGCCCATCCCCGGCGCTTATGAACTGGTGGGATTTCTGGGAACCATCGTCGTGTCCTTTGCCCTGGCGTTCACCTCCATGGAAAAAGGGCATATCGCCGTGGAGATCCTGGTGGAAAAACTGCCTCAGCGCGCACAGCTGGCCATTGTAAGCCTCTGCAACCTGATCGGCGCGCTGTTTTTCGGCGTCATCGCCTGCCAGGCGGTTCTCTACGCGCTGGACATCAGGAAAAGCGGCGAAGTCTCCCTCACGCTGCAGATACCGCCCTATCCCTTCATCCTCGGCATCGCCGCCGGTTGCGCTCTGCTGTCCCTGCTGCTGGTCGCCGACTTCATCAAATCCGCGCAAAGGACGCTTGACGCATGACTCCCACTACGGCCGGACTGATCGGCTTTGCCGCGCTGATTCTCCTGATGTTTTTGCGGATGCCCGTGGGATTTGTCATGGCCCTGGTCGGCTACCTGGGATTTGGCGCGCTGGTTTCCTGGAGCGCCGCCTCCAACCTGGTGATTCGCGATTTTTATTCCACGTTCAGTTCGTATAATCTGACGGTGATCCCCTTGTTCGTCCTCATGGGTCAGGTTGCCTTTCATTCGGGCATCAGCGGCCGTCTGTTCAATGCGGCACATAAATTTTTCGGTCACCTGCCGGGCGGCCTGGCCATTGCCACGATCGGCGCCTGCGCGGGCTTCTCCGCCGTCTGCGGCTCCACCAGCGCGACGGCTGCCACAATGGCCTCCGTGGCGCTTCCGGAAATGAAAAAATACAAGTACGACCCGGCGCTGGCCACCGGCGTAGTCGCAGCCGGAGGCAGCCTGGGCATCCTTATTCCTCCCAGCACGATCTTTATTATTTACGGCATCATGACCGAGCAGTCCATCGGCGAACTCTTCATGGCCGGCGTTATTCCGGGGATTTTGCTTTCCTGTTTTTTTGTCATTTCCATTTTACTTTGGACATACTTTCGTCCTGAAATTGGACCGCGGGGTCCCAGAAGTTCACTGAAAGAAAAAATTAAATCATTATCAGGGCTTATCGAAACAATGCTCTTATTCATACTGGTGATGGGAGGTCTGTTTGCCGGTTTTTTCACGCCGACGGAAGCGGCGGGAGTGGGCGCTTTTGGCACAATCATAATCGCGCTCATCGGACGTCATGTAAGCTGGAAAGGGTTTCAAAACGCGCTTTACGACACGACACGCATCTCCTGCATGATTTTTGTCGTGGTTGCCGGCGCCACGGTTTTTGGTCATTTTCTGGCCGTGACCCGCATTCCGGCGGACATCGGGACTTTCGTTTCCGGCCTGCAGCTCCCTCCGATGGCAATCATGGGCTTCATCATTATCATCTATTTATTCCTCGGCTGCCTGATGGATTCACTGGCCATGATCATGCTGACGATCCCCATTTTTTATCCGGTCGTCCTCACCCTGGGGTTTGACCCGATCTGGTTCGGGGTGATCATCGTCGTCGTTGCAGAAATGGGCGTAATCACACCGCCGGTCGGCATCAATGCCTACGTGGTGGCAGGCGTGGCCCGCGACGTGCCGCTTCACATTGTCTTCAAAGGCTCTCTGCACATGCTCTACGCGATGATTGCGCTGGCGGTCTTATTGATAATCTTTCCGCAGATTGCGACCTTCCTGCCGCAGATGCTGAGATAGGAAATGCGCCATCACCGCTTTGGGGGAATGATTTCAAGCCAGTAATCATCCGGATCGTTGATGAAATAAATTCCCATTGCTTTGTTTTCAAAACAGATACAACCCATTGTTTCATGCAGCGCATGGGCGGCGGCAAAGTCATCCACCCGGAAGGCCAGATGAAATTCATTGTCTCCCAGATCATAGGGCTGTGTGCGGTCTTTCATCCAGGTCAATTCCAGTGAATGAGGCGTCCGGCCGTCTCCCAGATAGACCAGAATGAAACTGCCGTCCGGCGGCTCATAGCGTCGAATCTCTTTCAGTTGCAGGGCTTCCCTGTAAAAAGCCAGACTTTTCTCCAGATCCAGCACATTGAAATTGTTGTGGGCAAAAGTAAATTGCATATCCTCATCCTTTTATGCTGTTTTCATGCAGGCAAATGTTTCGATTCCCCTACAGGCACTCCTTCAACATGGTCTCAACCTGTTGGGGCGTCACATCCCTCTTTTCACCAAGCTTGATCATGCCATGCGCTTTCAACTGTTCGACAACCTCCCCAACAATATCCGCGCCGATGCCATAATCGCAAAGGCGCGTCGGTACCTGCATGCTTTCAAAAAAATCGCGCGTTTTTTCGATGGCGGCATCGATGCGCGAAGCATCATCGCCTTCCCTGACGCCCCACACACGTTCGGCATACTGCAGAAGTTTTGCTTTTTTCTCTTCGGACCGCGCCTTCATCATGACCGGCAATACGACAGCCAGCGTCCGGCCGTGATCCAGTCCCCGCAACGCCGTAATTTCGTGACCGATCATATGCGTTGCCCAGTCCTGCGGAACGCCGACGCTGATGAGTCCGTTGAGCCCCAGTGTGGCGCACCACATCAGATTGGCGCGCACATTGTAATTCTCCGGCTCGGCCAGCGCTTTCGGCCCTTCTTCAATCAGGGTCAGCAGCAGACCTTCGGCAAAACGGTCCTGTACCTTGCCGTCAACCGGATAGGTCAGGTACTGTTCCATGACATGGACAAACGTATCCACCACGCCGTTGCCGATTTGACCCGGCGGCAGCGTATAGGTCTTCGCGGGATCGAGCACGGAAAACCGGGGAAACAGCGAAGGATGCATAAAGGGAAGCTTGGCGTTTAACGCGCGATTCGTAATGACGGCCCCGTTGTTCATCTCCGAACCGGTTGCCGGAAGCGTCAAAACCGTTCCGAAAGGTATCGAACTTTTTACCGGCTTGCCATAGTGTGCGACTATTTCCCAGGGCTCGCCATCGTAAGGGACGGCGGCAGCGATAAATTTTGTGCCGTCGATCACGGAACCGCCGCCGACGGCCAGCAGGAAATCAATTTTGCTTTTGCGAACAAGCTCCACGCAGCGCATGAGGGTTTCATACGTCGGATTCGGTTCTATGCCGCCGAACTCCTCCACCGCGCAACCCTGAAGAGCCGTCATAACCTCATCATAAACGCCGTTGCGCCTGATGCTGCCTCCCCCATAGGTCATCATCACTCCGGATCCCTCCGGGATTTCACCGGCGATATCCCTGATCCTTCCCTCCCCAAAAAGAATCTTCGTCGGATTGTAAAATGTGAAATTGTTCATAGCTCCTCCTTCTGCGGACTGAAATCATCAATGCCATAGATCACGTGAACAAGGTTTCCTGAATCATGAAAACTTTTCGGAAATTGCGATGCCTTTACGTGAAGAATATACTGAAAAGATTCTTTTGTTTCAATGGGGAAGAAGGATTCGTGAGTTGGGCAACCCTGGCCGCTTTGAAAAACGCCTCTTTTTGTATGATGCCCGCTGCCCTTCTGCCACAACCTCGTTCATCGGCATGACGAGACGGGGCCGAAATCCACTTTTGACGAGTTTATCAAATGTCGTCGGAGGGTATTTTAAAATGAATGACCGTTCGCTTGCCCCTCCCCCTCCACCACGGGAAGGGAAGGGGCAAGAAATGTTGATGGTCTAGTTCAGGCGTTTTTCCAGGGCGTCGAGCTCGTTTTTTAATTCCACGGGCAGCCGATCGCCGAATTTGGCGTAGTGTTCGCGAATGTCGGCGACTTCCTTCTTCCAATCGTCTTTGTTGACATCCAGCAGCTCTCTCATATCCGCTGCGCTGACATTCAGGCCGGTCGTATCGATCGCGTCTTGTGTCGGCATGTATCCGATCGCTGTTTCATTGGCTGTGCCCGTTCCGGCGCACCGCTCGAAAACCCACTTCAGCAAACGGCTGTTTTCGCCGTAGCCGGGCCACAGCCACTCGCCGTTCGCTGCCTTGCGGAACCAGTTGACATAAAAAATCTTCGGCAGTTTATCCGCGGATGTTTTCGTTCCGATACTGATCCAGTGCCGGAAATAATCCCCCATGTTGTAGCCGCAGAAAGGCAGCATGGCGAATGGGTCGCGGCGAACCTGACCGATGTTGGCGGAAATGGCCGCGGCGGTGATTTCGGAGCCGACAATCGATCCGAGGAATACGCCGTGATTCCAGTTGAACGATTGATGCACCAGCGGAATGGTGGAGGGGCGGCGGCCGCCGAATAAAAACGCGCTGATGGGCACACCATTCGGATTTTCCCAGTCGGGATCGATCGCGGGGCACTGCCTGGCCGGGGCCGTGAAACGGGCGTTGGCATGAGCGGCAACTTTGCCGCTGCCTTTGGTCCACTCCTTGCCGGTCCAGTCGATGATTTTACCGGCAGGCGCGTCATAACCGATGCCTTCCCACCACACATCCTGATCTTTTGTCAGGGCGACGTTGGTAAAGATCGTGTTCTTTTCAATCGCTTTCGTGGCGTTGTAATTGGAATCCAGCGACGTGCCGGGAGCAACGCCGAAGAAACCGGCTTCGGGGTTGATGGCATACAGCCTGCCGTCAGCGCCGAACTTCATCCAGGCAATGTCGTCGCCCACTGTTTCCACTTTCCAGCCGGGGATGGTGGGGATCAGCATGGCCAGGTTGGTCTTGCCGCAGGCGGAAGGAAAGGCCCCGGCAATATATTTTTTCTCGCCTTCGGGATTGGTGATGCCGAGGATCAGCATATGCTCGGCCATCCATCCCTGCTCTCTGGCCATCACCGACGCAATGCGCAGCGCGAAGCACTTCTTCCCCAGAAGCGCGTTGCCGCCGTAGCCGGAGCCATAGGACCAGATCATTTTTTCTTCCGGAAAGTGGGAAATAAATTTTTTCTCAATCGGCGCGCAGGGCCAATCGGGGCCGTCGGATTCTCCTTCGGCCAGAGGTTTGCCCACCGAATGGAGACAGGGAATAAACACACCGTCTTCGCCCAGAACTTCCAGAACTCTCCGGCCCACGCGGGTCATGATGTGCATATTCACGACGACGTAAGGCGAATCGGTAATTTCAATGCCGATCTGGGCAATGGGAGATCCCACCGGCCCCATACTGAACGGAATGACATACATGGTTCGGCCTTTCATGCAGCCGTCGTAAAGGCCCTTCATCGTTTTCTTTAATTCGCCCGGATCGATCCAGTTGTTGGTGGGACCCGCTTCGTCCTTCGTCTTCGCCGCAATGTAGGTGCGGTCTTCCACGCGCGCAACGTCGGAAGGATCGGATCGGAAAAGAAAGCAGTTCGGACGCTTGTCTTTATTGAGCGGAATCGCAAGTCCGGAATCGACCACTATCCTGATGATGGAATCATATTCATTCTGGGAACCGTCGCACCAGTAAATTTTTTCCGGTTTACACATTTTGGCCATGTCATCTACCCACTGGACGAGCTCCTTGTTTTTGGTCATACTGCTGTCGTTCATGCACCGTCTCCTTCTGTTTTTATTTTCATCATCCCCATTGTCATGGGCCGGTTTTCACTTTGCAGACAAAACCGCCTATTCACAGCAAATAGGCTCCCCTAGTCGAAAATAGCAAAAAAAGCAAATTATTTTTGAATGGCCTGCGGGGCATCTTGATTTCCCCGCGGCTCAAGAGAAGGCGTAATGCAACGGCAGTCACGGGCGGCTCCGGACGGCCAATATCCCGCGGTTATATCCGATGCGCCCCGAACCGGTTTTCATGAAAAACGTCGGGCCTCATCTGTTCAAAAGCATGACCCGCGCGCCGCTTATTTTAAGTACCTGGTTTTTCTATAGCGGTAATAGCGCAGGGGAATCACAATAACGAAAAACGGAATCATATACATGGCGGCAACCAGCGACTCGACGGGGCCGAAAAATTCGGAAGAGAAGACGATCACAAGCACGTTGTTGATGTTCCCCAGCATGACCGCCCCGGCCAGGTGATTATGCAAAGGACCCTTCCGGAAGAAAAATATTCCAACGGCGCAGTAAATCGCGGCCAGGACAAACACGACGACGGTCGCTATGATTATCACGGACGGTTCTTCCCTGAAAAACGGCGCCCAGCGGTAAAATACCCCGAGGTTAATCAGGGCAAACATCAACAACGAGACGGGAAACTGAATCTTCAGAATCGGCGCAACCAGCCGCGGCAGCAGGTATCGAATAATTTCCACGATCAGAATGGGAATAAAAATCACCATCGCCAGCATTTTAAACATGGCCAGAAAAGAAATCGCCGCGTCTTTGGCAATGACGACCTTGACCAGCGCCGGCAGCGTAAACGGTGCCAGCGCCGAGGTGATGACAACCACCACCAGAACCAGCGATGAATTGCCTTTGACCATATTCGATATCATCGGCGAAACCACGCCGGTGGAAACACCCGTCAAAAGCAGGGCGGCCAGCGCGTAATCCGGAGCGACCGCGTAAAAAACGCCGTAAAGGACCACCGGCAACAAGGCGAGCTTGATGGCGGTAAAAGCAAAAATTTCCCGGATGTTGCCCCGAAGCGTTTTCCAGACATCCGCCAGATCGATGGACAGGTAGCTCAAAAAAAAATTGATCATCAGGCAGTAAACGGGAAGCGTCTGAAAACGGGCGCCGAAACCGGGAAAAAGAATCGCGATGGCCATGGACAGGAGCACCACGACAACCAGTATGAAATCATGAAGACGAAACGGAGTTTGCATGAGCCTGCGATACCAGATGGCGCTTGTCTTATCAACATTTTTACAACTTCATATCCGCCACGAACTATCTGATTACGCCCTGCTCAAGAAACGCCGGCGGAAAATATAGCCGTAGATCATCAGGTTTACGGCTATAACCAGTCCGCCCAGAATATACTGGGTAAAGGCGGAAAGTCCCGCCGGATAAATCACCGGGATCAGATATCGAGTGACGAAGTCCCCCGTGTAGGACGCTTCACCGCCCAGCCGACGCAGATGATTCTCCAGAGGAGTCAGCGGACAAATCCAGCCGGCAAACTCGATGAAGGCCCCCCAGCAGGCGGCGGGAAGATGCAGCCAGGCCGCCCGCGGCCGATGAAGGGTCAGCAGGCCGCCCGCCACGACGAAAAGGATAAACAAAAAATGAACGACGATGACCATATCCGCCAGCAGGTGATACATGGGACTCCCTTTCTCGTGACCCTATACCGCCGTCCGGCATTTGGTTCAACTGGAAACCGCTGTTTTTCATATCTGTGTTTTTATGATAGAGATACATAAAATGAGGAGTCAGGATGTTTGACTGGTTTGCGAAAAAACGACGGCGGAAAATCCTCGAGACGCCTTTTCCTTCCCAATGGGAAGCCATCCTCCACGCGGGCATGGCGCATTATAAAATGCTTGATGGAGACGAACAAAGGCGTCTTCGTGAACGGATCGCCGTGTTCGTGGCTGAAAAAAACTGGGAAGGATGCGACGGCCTTGCGCTCACGGACGACATTCGCGTTGTCATTGCCGCCATGGCCTGTCTGCTGATATTGAACCTCCCCGACCAGCACTACAAAAATGTAGAAACCATTCTGGTCTATCCTACCGAACGGGTCCTTCCTGAACAAAAAATCGGTTTTTTTGAAAACGTCCTGGCGCCGCTGGAGGCCCCGGGCCCCATCAGCGGACAGGCTTTCGAACATGGTCCGCTCCTCCTGGTCTGGGATGCCGTAGTGGACAGCATCCGTTATGCCGGATCCGGCTACAATGTGGTTTATCATGAGTTCGCCCATAAACTGGATATGCAGGACGGCGTCGCGGACGGCACGCCGAGGCTGAGAGACCGCGCGGAATACCGCGACTGGGCCAAAACCTGTTCACGCGAGTACCGGAAGCTCTTAAAAGATGTGGAAAGAGGGAAAAGAACATTTCTGGACGAGTATGCTGCAAAAGATGAAGCCGAATTTTTCGCCGTCGCCACGGAACATTTTTTCGACCAGCCGCTGCGTATGAGGAGGTCTTTGCCGGAGCTGTACCGGGTTTTAAAAAATTACTACCGGCAGGACCCCGCCGCTCGCGCAGGCCGATATGCAGCGACCCGGGAAGAATAAAACCGAACCGGGCTTCAGAAAAGCGCCGGACGCCGAAAAGGGGAGAAATGAAATGATCGACTATATGAAGCGGCATGAGGCCTGCGTCAGAAAATTGCTGTCGGGCCATCCGGGGAAAGAAACGCTTGCCGAACTGCAGGTTTATCACGACCGGCAGATCTCCTGGGCGCAGCAGGAACGCCTGGCTCATCTGATCACAATGATGTTTGTCTGTCTTTTCTTCCTCCTGGCCTTCGGATGGACGCTCCTCCATTTTACGGCACCGTATATTCTGCTCACCGCGGCGCTGCTGATCCTTTCAGCCGCCTATATCCTGCACTACTACCGTCTGGAAAACAGCGTGCAGCGCTGGTACGCTCTGTCCAACCAAATCAGAGAAAAACTGCTGCAACAAAAATAAATGCAACAAAAAAAGTCCCTTGTCCGATCGGACAAGGGACTTTAATCTTTTAATCTTTAGCCTTCAATCTTCAACCTTCGGCCTTCTTCTTACATTCCCATTCCGGGATAGCCGCCGCCGGGGGGCATGCCGGGCATTCCGCCCGCGCCCTTCTCTTCGGGTTTGTCGGCGATCATGCACTGGGTGGTCAGAAGCAGTCCGGAAACCGAGGCCGCATTCTGCAGAGCAAAACGTGTGACCTTGGTCGGGTCGATGACGCCCGCCGCGATCATGTCTTCGTATTCATCGGTGCGGGCGTTAAAGCCGTAGGCGCCCTTCTTCTCTTTCACTTTTTCGACGACGATGCTGCCTTCAAAGCCTGCGTTGGCCGCAATCATTTTGATCGGCTCTTCAATCGCCTTTTTCACGATATTGGCGCCGATCTGTTCATCGCCTCCAAGTTCCATTTTCATCAGTGCGGGCAACGTGCGCAGATAGGCGACGCCGCCTCCGGCCACGATTCCCTCTTCCACTGCCGCCCGCGTCGCGTGGAGCGCATCTTCCACACGGGCCTTCTTCTCCTTCATTTCCGTTTCGGTGGCCGCACCGACTTTGATCACAGCCACGCCGCCGACCAGTTTCGCGAGCCTTTCCTGAAGCTTCTCTCTGTCGTAGTCGGAAGTAGTCTCCTCGATCTGGGCGCGGATCTGTTTCACCCGCCCTTCGAGCTCGGCGCGTTTTCCGGCGCCGTCGATAATCGTGGTGTTGTCCTTGTCAATCGTGATTTTCTTGGCGCGTCCGAGATCTTCGATTTTCACGTTTTCCAGCTTGTAGCCCATGTCTTCGGAGATCATCTTGCCGCCGGTGAGGATGGCGATGTCTTCGAGCATGGCTTTGCGGCGATCACCGAAGCCGGGAGCCTTGACAGCCGCCACATGCAGCGTGCCGCGAATCTTGTTGACCACCAGTGTGGCCAGCGCTTCGCCTTCGATGTCTTCGGCGATGATCAGCAGCGGACGGCTCATCTTGGCGATCTGCTCAAGAATCGGCAGCAGGTCTTTCATGCCGCTGATTTTCTTTTCGTAGATGAGAATGAGTACGTCTTCGAGAGCGACGATCATTTTATCGGGATTGGTGACAAAATAGGGAGAGAGGTAGCCGCGGTCGAACTGCATACCCTCGACGATCTCCAGTTCGGTCTCGAGCCCTTTGGCTTCTTCCACGGTGATGACGCCTTCTTTGCCGACCTTGTCCATCGCGCCGGCGATGATGTTGCCGATGGTCTCATCATTGTTGGCGGAAACTGTGCCGACCTGGGCGATTTCTTTCTGATCCTTGGTGGGCTTGCTCATTTTGCCGAGCTCTTTGACCACAACATCAACGGCCTTGTCGATGCCGCGTTTCACATCCATCGGGTTGGCGCCTGCCGCTACGGCTTTGACGCCTTCGCGGTAAATAGCCTGCGCCAGAAGTGTGGCGGTGGTTGTGCCGTCGCCCGCGACATCGCTGGTCTTGCTGGCAACTTCTTTAACCATCTGCGCGCCCATGTTTTCAAATTTGTCTTCCAGTTCGATTTCCTTGGCCACGGTCACGCCGTCTTTCGTCATGGTGGGAGAACCAAAGCTTTTGTCGATAATCACATTGCGTCCTTTCGGGCCGAGCGTTATTTTAACCGCGTCGCTCAAAGCATTGACGCCTTTCAAAATCGATTTTCTGGCTTCTTCGTCGTAAAGAAGTATTTTTGCTCCCATTGTATGTGCTCCTCCTTATATTTTCTTATTTTTCAATAACACCCAGAATGTCGTCTTCTCTCATAATCAGGTACTCTACGCCGTCGATTTTAATATCGGTTCCGCCGTATTTGCTGAAGAGGACCTTGTCGCCGACTTTGACATCCAGGGGGATCAGTTTGCCGTCTTCCGTCTTTTTGCCTTTACCCACGGCGGTCACTTTACCTTCGATGGGCTTTTCCTTGGCTGTATCAGGAATGATAATGCCGCCTTTGGTTTTTTCCTCCTCTTCCAAACGCTTTACAATGATTCGATCCTGTAAGGGTCTGATTTTCATACCGTTCTTTCTCCTTTCTTCCTTGAAAATATTAAATTTTAAAATACCGATTTAGCGGCGATATTTTATACACGATTTCGTTTCTGTCAAGGCATGAGGATGCTATTTTCAAGGAATTTTTTACGAAGTCCTCAAAAAAGAGTTTCCAGCAGTTCTTTCAGCGAATGGATGGTCCGGATTTCCATTTTTGCCGTTTTGGTCAGAGAAGCGATATTGGTTTCGGGCACGATGCACCGGTTAAAACCCAGACGGGCCGCTTCCTTCACCCGTATATCAATTTGAGAGATCGCCCGCACCTCGCCCGTGAGCCCGACTTCGCCCAGAACCACCGTCCTGGTGTCCACCGGCCGGTCCAGAAAACTGGACGCCATGGCCGAGACAACGGCCAGATCCACGGCCGGCTCTTCCACACGCACGCCTCCCGCAACGTTCAGAAAAATGTCCGATCCCCCCAGGTGCAGGCCGCAGATTTTATCCAGCACCGCCACCAGAAGCGATACGCGGTTGTGATCCACCCCGATGGCCGTTCGCCTGGGCATGCCTAAATTCGAGGCGCTCACCAGCGCCTGAATTTCCACCAGAATCGGACGGGTGCCTTCGAGGCTCGCCAGCACCACCGATCCGGGAGCGTTTTCCGGCCGTTCCGCCAGAAAAAAGGCGGAAGGATTGGGCACTTCCGTCAACCCGCGGTCGCGCATTTCAAAAACGCCGATTTCGTTGGCGGGTCCGAAGCGATTTTTTATGCTGCGGACAATCCGGTAGGCGTGCCCGGAATCGCCCTCAAAATACAGTACGGTATCCACCATGTGCTCCAGCACTTTGGGCCCGGCGATGGCTCCGTCTTTCGTTACATGGCCGACCAGAAACAATGGAACGGCGCTTTTCTTGGCGGCAAGAATCAAACGGGAGGAGGCTTCGCGAACCTGTCCCACACTTCCCGGCGCGGACATCAGATCGCCGGAATAAACGGTCTGAACGGAATCGATCACCACAACGGCCGGTTCAACTTTCCGGATCTGCTCCAGAATTTTTTCGAGCGACACTTCCACCAGCACCAGCAAATCCCGGGCCTGCGCGCCGATCCGGTCGGCGCGGAGCTTGATCTGGGAGGCGGACTCCTCGCCGGAAACATAGAGCACTTTCCGCCCGGCCGCAGCAAGATTTTTCATCACCTGCAGCATCAGCGTCGATTTGCCGATGCCCGGTTCGCCGCCGATGAGAATGGCTGAACCGGCCACGATTCCGCCGCCCAGCACCCGATCGATTTCCGCCATGCCGGTGACGATCCGCTTTCCTTCCTCGGCCGGAATATCAAAAATGGGAAGGGGCTTGCCTCCGAAAACCAGATCGGGACGGCCGCCCGAATCCGGATCCGTCACCAGTTCTTCGGCAAAGCAGTTCCAGCCGTTGCAGGACGGACACTTGCCCAGCCACTTGGGTGACATATAGCCGCAGTGCTGGCAGAAGAAGCTGGTCTTGCTTTTTTTCAAAATGCGTTTCTCCTTGACTTGATGTTGGTATAAGAGCATATTTTTTTATAAAACACCAACACGAAGTAAAAGAGAAAAGTTTATGAAACACTTAAGATTGCTTCCCCTTTCCGCCCTTTTAGGATTGTCTTTTTTCCTCTGCGGATTCGGCTTCTTCAATGAACTGGCGCTTGGCCGCCACGCACAAAAAAAGGAACATCACGAAATCATCAAAATGCTCCAGCCGTCACCGGATAAAGGAGAAGAACTTTCCGCCCGGCACCTCTTTTTTTTGGCCGTCGCCTATTATGAAATTCGCGACTACCGGAAGGCGTTTACCGCCGCATCCTGATCAAAATTCTGTTTCCCGTTATCCATGCCGTCTCCTGCATTCCAAAACATCCGTCCCAAAACCTTCGTGAGGGCCGCTTGCGCTTTACCATGTTTCACGACTCTTGTAAAAAGAGGCCTTCCGTCAGCCGGCAGGCGGATGAATTTCAAAAAAGCCGGAAAAAATTGTTGAAAATACGCGGGGCCCTGCTTCGGGTCGGATGAGGGCAATTCCAGCGTCAGGGTGAAGATATTTCGTTCATGCCCCGCATAATTTCCCAGCGAACCCGGGTAGTAGCCGAATTTTTTCAGCGGGTGATTGGCTTCCCTCGAAATGGTTTCCATCCATTGTTCGAACGAATCGAGGTCGGAAGAAGGTCCGTCATAATCGAAAAAATTGAGCGGAGAGTGAACGCTGAGAATTTTCCGGGGCTGAAATCGTTTGATCAGGGCGGCCTGAAAGAGCGTCTCCGGCTCGGAACCCGCTTTCGCGCCGGGATAGTAGCGCCGATTTTTATGGCCTTTGGTCCGCCACTGGCGATGCGCTTTGCGATTCCAGTCCCGGGTCGGAAAATTGCGGTTGAGGTCCACGCCGCCGGCGTTGACCCGGGTCGGCGGCGCCGCAAAATAACCGTCGGGAT
>JAAZHX010000168.1 GCA_012510495.1 Smithella sp. | reverse complement strand
TCAGAATAATGCAGAAAAAGATTGCGATTATCGCTGACACAAAAGTGTTAAAAGAGCGTGGTTGTCCCATGTTCCTCCAGGAAGTTCAAAACAATTAATAGTTAAGAAAGGTGTGATTTTGAAAAGTGTGATTTTTTTTCAATGACTTAATTATAGCATGCCCTCAAAAAGTCAATAATTGGGAAAGGAATTAGGGCTGCCATTTACGATTCTTTTAAATGTTGTCGCACCTATGTTTTGCCTCTAAAGTGTATAGACCGGAGACATACTTTACAAACGTTCGGACACATCGCTGACACTTTTTAGAATTAGGCATGAAGGAGAAAACCTGCCATGCCATGGAAAGCGAGTACAGTAATGGAAGAACGGAAACGGTTTGTTCAGGAAGCGAAAATAGGGCTCATCTCGTTCAAAAGTTTATGTCAGCGATATGGGATCAGTCGTGCGACTGGGTATAAATGGAGGAAACGCGAACGAGAAGAGGGCGAGAAGGGATTGGGAGATAGATCCAGAGCGCCAAGGAACAGCCCAGCCCAGAGTTCTCCTGAGGTTGAAGCGGAGGTGCTCAGAATACGAAACGAACACCCCGCATGGGGCGGTCGGAAGATCCGAAAGATCATGGAACGAGAAGGCAAAGTGCATATCCCCGCCGCCAGTACGATCACAGCCATTTTGAAACGGAATGGCAAAATTGAGTTGGCAGAGAGTAAGAAACGGGAGGCGTTCATCCGCTTCGAGCATGAAAGACCTAATGACCTTTGGCAAATGGATTTCAAGGGAAGTTTCCGCCTTCTCGACGAAACGTATTGTCATCCGCTCACCGTGGTAGATGATCATTCCCGATATTTAGTTGGTCTGAAAGCCTGTTCCAACGAGGAAGGGCTGACTGTACAGATGCAGCTGAGCCGGATATTTGAGCAATACGGCCTGCCACAGCGAATTTTGATGGACAATGGAGCCCCTTGGGGAGATGACAAGGACAGCCCTTTTACTTTCTTGACAACCTGGTTGATGCAATTAGGCATTGGGGTGGCTCACTGTCGAGCCTATCACCCTCAGACCAATGGCAAAAACGAGCGTTTCAACAGGACCCTGTTGGAAGAGGTCATCATGAGAAATGGCTTTGCGGACTTGCGTGAGGCACAGGATGCGTTTGATCAATGGAGTACAGTCTATAATACCTATCGACCACACCAGGCATTAGATTTTGAGGTTCCGGCATCACGGTATGAACCTTCAAAACAAGCTTTTCCAACGGTTCCGCCCCTGCCTGAATATGATGTATTGGATATTGTTCGAAAGACCGATAGCCTGGGAGTGATGTTCTTTGATGGGCACAAATTGCGACTCGGAAAGGCATTCCGAAAAAAAGAGGTAGTGATACGACCAACCAACGCTGCGGGCATAATTAATGTATATTATTATGGGAAACAAATTGCCCATTTCGACCTCAGAGACAAGGATTGTTAAAGGATCGAAGTGTCAACGATGTCTCCGAACACGTGTCAACGATGTGTCCGGTCTATACACCTCGGAGGGGGCAAGGTTTTGTCATTTTGAGGGGCGAAGGATTTTAACGTACAGAAGACAAGATTCTTCGCTTTGCTCAGAATGACAGATTAAAGACAGATTGCTTCGCTGAGCTCGCAATGACGACCCCAAGAGAAGTGGTCATGATGCCGAGAAACGGAACGGGACAAGTACTGTTTGCTGCGCTCGCAAAGACGGGTTAGATGATTCCATTCGCTACGCTCCTGGGACCCCAACCGCTGTGCTCTCGGGGCAGGCTGGTGGTTGGCGGAACCCACCCCCCTGCCCCTCCTCGGAGGGGATAAGGC
>JAAZHX010000249.1 GCA_012510495.1 Smithella sp. | reverse complement strand
GCTATATATATACTCGCGATGCGTATTAGGTATTGGAAGTGAAATGTGATGATAAGAATCGAAGCTGAAAATGTGCTGAAAATGACAGAGACGGAGATGCTCGAGATCAGGTCGAGGAGGTGGCCTAGAACATGACCCTGAAGCTGATTAGATCTCCAAAAGAAGCGACAGCGGATGCCGTCCTCATTGAGGAGGCCCGGAACCATTGCTACGACCACTGGGACAAAGTGGTCCTGGAGGCATTCGAGGCCGGGAAGAAATGCTATCCTCGAACATTTGAGTACGGTTTGGCTGCTGGGAACTATGCCACAGATCTTGTCAGCGATGGCAAGATCCTATACAGGACTCAGAGAGTCCCGGGAAGAGAATACGGGCAACGTCTAGTAGCGATAGCCGTGAGAGAGGAGGTCGCTCCCTGATGCCCCCTCGTAAATCCACCGCACCGAAGCCTCGCGGCCCACCCCGGACTCCGCCTGAGCTGCGGTCCCTGAAGGCCAGTATCTCCTTCAGAGCTGATCAGAAGGCCTACCTGGATCGCCTGAAGGCGGTGGACCTGGATGCCGAGCTGGAAGCCCTGCCTGACAGTGTCCGCGATGATGTGCTGGAAGCCGCTGCTGTCCGCTTCTTCGACGAATTGATCCTGGTGGGTTCCTACGCGATCAGCCAAAACGAGCTGATCCGGCATGAGGCGACAGCAGATGAGATGCGCCTGGATGCTGAGGCGCTGGGCATTCCTGTGGGAAAGCTCATCCCGGCACTGCAGGATCTGTGGGATCTGGAGAAGGAGTATGCGCTGAGGAAGGCAGCGGTGCTCCGGAAGTACAGGAATTCAGAAAAACGCCCCTGAGAAAACGTTGCATCCTCCTTTCTTGGGCTCAAAATCGACTTGGATGTAGACTTGCGTGCAACGGGTGGTGTCTCCACCAGTTCCGTTCCTTGCGGCGATCCCGAATTGGAGGGCTTCTATGTCAGACCACCGCCACGCAATACCGGTCGCGGGATTCGTAGCCCATGCCCAGGACCATGTTGTGTACGGGATCACGGTTGCATATGAGTACTGAGTTCCGTAATAATTGGTGCTACCTATCCTCAGTACGCCCCTCCACCAGCTATATGAGCTGCTGCCGACGATATTGCATCCACGAACATAGAGCCGAACTTCAGTTATGTCGCCAGATCCTGTATATCCGCCATGATAAAAAAGGTCAATGAGTTCTTCGGACGATCCGAGCGATATAAAACTTGAATTTTCGTCCGTCGTCTCTTCGTCAACTTTGTCCCAATGATCCCCGTACGCTGGATACTGGTTAGGCCACATGGAACTATAGCCGTTACCGACTGGCCGAAGTGTGATTGTGGTTACCATTTACGCCTCCGAGTGCAAGTATACCGGCACATAGAGCTTTACCCATAGCAGGTAGATGTTCTCATCCAGGGTGTCTAATGCGTTTACCGGGTCTCGGTAGATCCGGATTATTAGATGCTTGTCTCCCGCGGGGGTTCCTGATGGAACGATGTTGTCCATTACCGGCGATATTAGCAGCTTATAGGCCGTGCCCTGACAGGAGTCCGCTACCTCGACCACCGACCCGAAAGGGCAATCGAGCACTTCGCCGTCTGCCACACAAGCAGCCGCTACTCCCCACACAACGCTGTTGGTGGATGTGCCGGTCGAATAGGCGCCGATGTAAGCCTTTAACCCGCCTCCGGTATATGATTTTGGCAGAGCGTAAGAAAAGAATGCATATCGCGCGGTGTCATATCCAAAGGCCATGCATTTTCCCGTCGTGCCGTAAGCCAGATAGCTGAAATCTACTGCTTCAGAGGGGCCGACTGTGGCATGCGGAGTTATGGCGGCAGCAACCGCCTGGTGCATCACGTAGCCTTTCCTGAAATTGTCGGGCTTGATCTTTTTCCAGGTGCCTCCATCGTTCATGACCAGGAGGTCCGTGGCCCCCACCGGAGCATCCGTGGTCTCTGGCAGGGCATCAAGAGCCGTGGTCAGGCTGGAAACGCCGTTCACGCCACCCTCTACCACCTCATCCCAGTAAGTAGAACCGCTTGCACCAGTAGGATTCTTGCCGCTGGCTCCCGTGTGTGTCAGCTTGCATAGCCACAGAGACTTGCCGTATCCGCTTTTTGCCTCAGACACCATCGAGGCGTTGATTGTATAGGTCGCCCCGATCGTATAAGTTCCCATGTAGGTAAGGGCTGTAGCCGCGATCGCAGCATTTCCGGCCAGGAATACCACCCAATAGGTCTGCCAGCTCGCGCCAACTCCTGGTTCATCGGTAGCCGTCGAAGTGTGAGGAAGAATGCACCGATACGAGACGCCATTGTGTGTCAGAGCATCATTATAATCATAATCGGTCGAAGCTGCCCAAGAGTCTTCAATAAAATTGATAACCGTCCCGGCCAACGCATATTTTTCGATTGTCATAATAGCACCTCAGAAGTAATACCCATCTCTGTAAACCATGTGCAACGCCTTCAGACAGTGAGATGAAAACTCCCCGTCCTGAATTGTGATCTCTATCTCTTCGCCCGGTTCCGCTGTCGGAATATCGGCCAGGTACCGATCCACCGTGGCCTCAAGATAGCTAATCGTAACCTGGCCTGCCGTCGTGTCGAGCCCAAAGGCTATGAACTCCTCGCCTTGGACCTCTGGAATATCAACCACATTCCAGCCCAATGTGATCTCATGCTCTGTATTTTTCAGATCTCCAAGACCTACTGCCGTGGCATAACTGACCCTGGGCAACCCGGCTAACTGAGTTACGTAGAACCGGAGGCGCGGACTTTGTCCGCTCGATACCGGCAGTGGGCCATGAAACGGAATCAAAAACTTGCCATTGGTATTGATGAAAAGGTTCTCATATGAACAAGATCCCGAAGCATAATCCAAGAAATTGCTACCGCCCACACTGGTCTGGAGCTTGGTATAGATCGCTTCCATCCGGGTCTTGAACGTGTGCCTCACATTTCCATATCTATCGACTACGAACCTGTCCCCCCTGATCAGAGAATCTATCAACCGGACGGGATGAGAATTGAATACCAGATCAATATCCCGGGTCATGTAGCCGTTTGCATAGTCGCCGGACATCATCAGATAATCTATCGGGCCGGATAAGGTGCCGCCGTTGACGCTGCTCCACGAAACCGGCAGGTTTTGAGCTTTTCGGTATCCTATTCCCTGTTCATCTGCATCATAGAAATGACTGTCGCGGCATATCACCTCTCCCCGCCCCTTCCAGATCAGTTCTGTACCGCATAGGTGAGGTATGGGACGCTCAATAGTGCCGTGAGCAAGCTTCGCATAGGTGATCAGCGACTCCTCGTAGGGACAAAACTCGCAGTCTTCGGGAGCCGTCTCAAGTTCTTCTATGAACCTCATGATGTCGGTTTTGTCGGTCGTGTAGACATCGAAATTGTAGGATCGCTCTCTTCTGCCCAGATGTTCGATTTCGGCATAGTCGGATCCTTCGAGGGAATAGGTGTCGGTCTTCAGGTCGCCGCCTGAAGGGTCCACGATGGAATCACCGTCCAAGATGTCTGCGAAAGATAGCCCGTGAATCCTAGCGTCCAATGTCGTCATGTTAAGCTCATTCTCCTGTAGAAGTTCATGGTGCTTGATACTGAAAGTTGTGGATGGCCGCTATAATCGGAGTGACTGCCCGAGCACTCTTTTGCAAAAAACACTCGATACTTGATCGTGTTACTGGCATTCTGAGTGATCCAGTCGGTCACATCTACCGCGCCTATAGTACTCCCTATCGCTACATTGCTGATGGGTAGCATGTCGGTGCCGTTCACTGTGATCAGTATCATGCATCTCTGGGAGGTGGGGATGGCGGACAGGTTGCTATAGGATATGGATGAATCAAGTGTTATCCTTGGCTTCAGTTCTTCGCTCTTAACGTTGTCAGGCGTCACAAAAGTTAAGGTCGCTTCAGTTCCGGTATGGGCCGGATCGTGTGGATAGAAGGTGGTGGTTTGGGTGTTGCTCGTATTGGTTTTCCAGATCGTCTTGTCGGTGAACCCCTGAGTAATATCCTTGAGTGCTTCCCAGGAATCACCGAACCGGGGCCTTGGCGCTCCAAGAACCAAGATAGATTCTCCCGAAGACGTTTTTGTGATTTTTCCGCAAGAAAGGACTTCGGACAGTTCTCCTCGCGGCCTCAGCCTCAGATAGTCGCCGGGCCGGATATCCAGCTGTTTATAGGTGCCTATCTCCCACTGATAATCGAGTTGCGCTAAATCAAATTGGTCCGTTGTGTACGAAAGCATAAAACCGGCGGCATCTTTGAAACCGTGCTTAATTTCGTAAGTCCGACCGACCCAGGGCCCGACATAAGTCAAATCTCGTGCGGTAAAGTACTGATAACCCTCACCCATACCGGTAAGGCTGTTGCATCTCGGATCTTTGGCAGCTAGCCTCCTAAATTTTGTGCAATCCTTTTCACTGATTTCAAACAGCCCATCGCCCTCTCCTCGACCTTCCTCATCAAGAAAATCGAAATACGTATAACTGGCCGAATCTCGGATATGGACGAACTTGTCATGCCCTTTTGCAAAATTTGTTATGAGTCGGCCCAGCTTGGTGTCAATATTGATCTCCAAGTCGCCACGCAAGGCAGCAGATCCGCCATCAATGGTCCCGGATCGGCATGTGGTATCAAAACCATTATAGATGAGCAGCCCGCCCATCGAATACCAGCCCATCCCGTTGGTCACATTGTCCACTCTGATGTAGAGGTCAGTGTCGTCTCGGTACAGAGTGTTATCGAGCACGTCTAAGTTGGATAATGTTGGCTCCTCGATCAGCCTAATGGCACCATATAGGCCACAAACGAACACATCATTATCGCTCCACCTCGACGATCTGCCCATGCCAGGCAGTTTCACTATCTGGAGAGGTTCGCTTTCAAGCGACGCAGGCCAGCCGGGGGGCAAAGAGCTATTGGCGATAGCAAAAATGCCGGGCACCACGCTTGGAGAAAGATCGTTAGCAAAAATGGTGTCGAGGTTCAGGTCATTCGACACATAAAAAAAGTTGGGGCATATGACACTATCCAGTATCTTCTCCATCCCTGAGCAGAGTATGGTCTTCTTGCCGCCATTGATCTCGGGTCGATACTCCACGAATCCTCGGAATATCGTCTTCCCAGCATACACTGCCCGGACG
>JAAZHX010000004.1 GCA_012510495.1 Smithella sp. | reverse complement strand
GTTTGGCACTGCTCGGCACTTGGGATGGGGTTTTGCGCCCCATGAATATGGAGGACGCTCATGATCAATAGGAAGAAACCTTTGGATATCAAATTTCCTGAAGAAATGGTGCCAGCACTAAAAACAGGCTGGATGCAAACCACCAGGCGCTATAAAGTTATCACGCCTTTGTGGGGCGGGGGTGTTAAAGCGAACGAAAACGACCCGATTACCCTGATTAGAGGCAGTTCCATCCGCGGACATTTGCGCTTCTGGTGGCGGGCGTTGCGGGGGAATAGCGATGAGGGCACTATTATTGAAATGCGCAGAAGAGAAAATGAGATCTGGGGTTCAACCAAAGCTCCGTCGCAGGTGAAGATTTCTGTCCGGGTGACTAATGCGGGAACAAAATTTCAGCCAACAAATTTTAAAAACGAATCAATTCAAGATGTTGGTGCTATGAATTCAAAAGATGCATATGTAACCTTTCCTCTTCGTCTTGGCAAAAGTGACAAGCAGGCAGGAAAAAGCCCAGCTGTTTTGAAAGAAAATGTTGAATTCAACTTAGAGCTTGAATATCCAGATTCATTGAAAGATGAAGTTGAAGCAGCTCTTTGGGGCTGGCAGACTTTTGGCGGTATTGGTGCTCGCACCCGCCGAGGCATGGGGGCAATTGAATGCACCCATATAGACGGTGTACCACAAAAGCCTGTCGCAAGATCTGATTTTGATGAATATATACGAAGTAATCTAAACTCTTGGAAGCAAGAAGGTGACTTTCCTGTTGGTGTACCCCACCTAAGCCCAAGAGCTGTTTTTAAACTCACCGGTAGCCAAAATTATCAAACATGGATTGAGGCATTGAGAAATATCATCGGTCAATATAAAAGATTCCGCCAATCCAGGCCGGGTGGTGGGCAGCATCCTGGGCGAAGCCATTGGCCTGAGCCGGATTTAATCAAAGACTGTTTTCCGAAGAAAACCTTCCGCCATCCACCAGAGCATAAAGTTCAGGGGAAAGCACCGCGTGCGGTTTTTGGCTTACCGATAATTATTAAATTCAAACCTTATGATTATGGAGAAATGCAAGACCCAGACGAAACAACCATTCAGGGCGTAGGGAAAATTGACAGAATGGCAAGCCCGCTTATCATCCGTCCCGTACATCTTGCTGAAGGCTTTGCCGGTTTGGCTGTCTTGCTCGAATGGGACCCGCTCAATCCCCATGATGAAGCCTATACACCTCCGGGTGGGCTGGCAGTAGTACAAGGTAAAAAGGTTCTCTACAATCCTTCTACCAAGCTAACTCCTGCCGATGCAATGCATATTCAACCACTTAATGGGAATCCAAACCCATCAACTAAGTTTATCGATTCCATATATTAAAGGAGGACTAATGCAAACAAAATTACTCTTTATCCAGGCACTTTCTTCACTTCAACCGGGCACCGGTCAGGGTGTTGGGGTCATCGATCAACCAATCTCCCGTGAAAAAGCGACCGATCTCCCCTATCTTCCCGGCTCCACCATTAAGGGTGTTTTCCGGGATTATTGGGAAAACAAAGGTATCGGCAATCTCGAACATGTCTTCGGTCGGACAACACAGCCAGAATTATCTTATGCCGGCTCAGTCTCTTTTATGGACGGCAGACTTCTGCTGCTTCCGGTCAGATCGCTGGCAGGTGTTTTCGCCTGGGTGACTTCACCATTCATCCTGAACCGCTTCGTCCGCGATTGCAAAATGTGTGGCATGCAAGACGGACTCCCAGCAGCGGTTAGAGTACCTGCAAATGATCAGGTTTTCGTCACAGGAACCACAGCTCTAAAGATCTCCGCAGATACCAACAGCGTCATTCTCGAAGATTACCAACTTACCCCCGCGGAAACAAGCGCGGATGATTGGGCTGAGTGGTTGGCGTCCGCCATCCAGCCTTCCGACCCGGATTGGCGGGAGGATTTTAAGCAGCGTTTCTGTGTTGTCCATGATGATGTCCTTTCCTACTTCTCTGAAAACGGAACGGAGGTTACCCCTCGAATACGCATCGACGACGAAACCAAAACCGCCTCAGGGCAAGCCCTCTGGTACGAAGAGTCTCTCCCTGCTGAAACGTTTTTGGTTTCAATTGTTGTGGTGGTGAAGTCTGAAAGAATGCAATTACCCACAACAGTCTTTGATGGACTTTCTAAGGTTCTTGAAACGCCTGTCCAGTTCGGTGGTGGTGCTACGGTAGGCAAAGGTTTCTGTAAAGCTTATCTCTATCCGTCAGACAACAAAACAACGGTGACGCCATGAACAATTTAACTCATACGCTCGCCAGGTCTGTGTTTGATAAAATTACAGCGATTGACACCGGCGACAAGGATAACAGCTATAAGAAAAAGTATGGCAAAATGGCTCTTAAACTACCAGTTCTTGTCCAGAATGCCGGATTGCTCCAGGCGCTCGCTTTTATCGAGGATAAAAAAGAGGATCCCTATAAGGCTTTAGTTAAGGATCTTGCTGGTGTTCTCGGCTATGGAGATAGCGCTGAGCGGCTTCGCAATGCCTGTATTGATCTCCCGTTTGGTGAGTATCGTTATCTGACACGCCGGGCGATGATTGCCCTAACCTGGTTCAAGCGTTTTGCCCAATCGACCTGGCCTGAGATTCTTAAAGAAGCTGATGATGAGCAGGGAGGATAATATGCCTGTTAGATCTCTTCGTGTCACCCTTCCTCCCGGCACTGTATTGCCAAGCCAGGGTACAAACCTGGGTCTTTGGTTTCAAAAGTATCTGGACCGGACAGTGGAGAATCCTTCCCAGAAACTAATCGACGCCATCACAGAATTGCCAAACCAGGCTAACGATGTGTACAAACGTTTCTACAATCGCTGGCTCTGTGAGATAAAGGCTATTAATGCCGTGACAAAAATTGCCAAAACTCACGGCAGAATGATCGTTAATCTCGGTGCCGACAGTGTTGCCGAGGTCAGCATCGCCCTGCACCATACTTATGGCATCCCATACATTCCTGGCACCGCCCTCAAGGGGCTTGCTGCTCACTATGCCAACTCCAACCTCGGTGATGCTTGGAAAAAGAATTCTGATTTTCACCAGGCGGTTTTTGGGACTGGCAAAGCAGCCGGCTATGTAACTTTCCACGATGCTTTGTTTGTGCCCGACAGCAGCAACAAGCCTCTTCAAAAAGATGTCGTTACCGGGCACCACCAGGACTATAATAAGGGTGATAACGTGCCCCCAGCAGATTGGGACAGGCCAACAATCATCCCTTTTATCTCTGTGAATGGAAAATTCCTCATTGCCATCTCGGGTGATGAAAATGTAAAACCTGTCGCGATGGAAATTCTTCTCCTTGCCTTGCTGCATGAAGGCATCGGTGCCAAAACCAGCAGTGGCTATGGACGCATGGTTTTTGAAACCAGTGCTGGGGAGAATGGGCAAAATGAAAACTCTCAGGAGCCCTATGAGCTGACGAGGGCTCGCCTCCTGAAAGAAGATCCTCCAATTGGCTACTTCCGAGGTTATGTGAAGAATGTCATGAAAGGCGGCGAATATGGGTTTATTACACCTCAGGGTGGGGGAAAGGATATCTTTGTTCACATGAATGCCCTCTCCGGCAAGCTGCTAAAG
>JAAZHX010000307.1 GCA_012510495.1 Smithella sp. | reverse complement strand
ATGTGGACTCATTATGACTTATAGCGAGTAGAATAACCTTTTCAGTATCCGGAAACTGTGTTTTTTAACAAGAGCACGATCTTGTATTTCGTGTTCTTGCTGTTTTACTTCTCCAATATCGTAATCGAATCCCGGTCGAAAAGGATCAGCCCGTCCCGCTGCATCTTTTGAAGCTCCCGCGAAAGCGACGTTCGGGAAACCCCGATCTTCTCCGCGAGCGCTTTCTTGCTGATCGGAAGAAGGATTCGATCGGAGTTTTGCTTGCGCCGCTCGTACTCGAGATAGCTCAGGACGCTTTCCCGGATGGTCCTTTGAATGTAGTGCTTGATCCGATCGCCGAGGATGGTCGTATGGTCGGATACAAATTCCAGATAGCTTCGCAGGAAGGCGTGATTGTCCGAAAAAATCCCGAACAGGCGGTCCTTTTCGATCGACAGGATCATCGTCGCCTGCTTGGCGGTGATCGTCATCGGGTAGTAGGGGGTTTTCGAGAACAGGAGGTTACCGCCCAGGATGTCGTCGCTTATAAATTCCGCGATCGTTAAAAGGTTGCCCGCCTCGTCGATGCGCTCGACGGCAACGTGCCCCGACAGGATGATCTCGAGCGTGGCGCACACCTCGGACGCGAAGTGGACGGTGTTGTTTTTGCCGAAAGATCGAATTCTGAAGCTTCCGTCCCGAAGGTACGTCTCGATTTCCCCGCGCGGCAGGGAGCGAAGAAGCGTGTTGGACGCGATCCGTTCCCGATATGGATCCATGCTCCGGCCCTCCTTTGCTCCCAAAAATCGCTGCGTCGCATACTGTTACCTTGGTAACACCTTTTTCTCCACTATACCTGTAGAATGGGGGAACATCAAGCGATACAAGGAGGACATCCGTGGATATTTTCACCGTTGGGTTTTGGGTGGTCGCAATCATCCTGACCGTCATTTCGTTTGTAAAAAGCAAAAAGAAAACCCTGGGCGCCATGAAACAGGCAAAAACGATGATGAGCAGTATGGTCGGGGACATCATCGCGATCATTTTTCTGATCGGTATCGTCCTGACCTTCATTCCGCCGGAGACCATCAAGTCGGTCATGGGCTCGACAAATACCCTGCTCTCGACTTCGATTTCGGCGCTGGTCGGAAGCATCACCCTGATACCGGCCTTTGTCGCCTTTCCGTTGGTGGGGTCTCTGGTCGACGTCGGCGCGAGCATCGTTCCGGCAGTCGCTTTTCTGACGACATTGACAATGGTCGGGATCGTCACCTTCCCGCTCGAAAAAAAGGAGTTCGGTACGAAGTTTGCCCTGACCCGAAACGCTCTGAGTTTCGGATTCGCGATCGTGATCGCACTGACGATGGGGGTGATCTTATGAATGTTCTGTCGATCGTCAAAAAGAATAAACTGATCATTATCGTAGCGCTCGCATATCTCGCGATCCTGCTTTTCGCGCCGGACCAAGCGATCCTTTCCTTGAAAAACAGCATGTATTACGTGATCGAAATGCTTCAGATCATGCCGGTCGTTTTTCTCTTGATCGTCGCGATCGAAGTGCTCGTCCCCAAGGAAGTCATCCTGCGCACTTTCGGCGAAAACTCCGGCATTAAGGGCAACATCCTGGCGCTGCTGCTCGGAAGTCTCTCGGCCGGTCCGATCTACGCCGCATTCCCGATCAGCAAGACCCTTTTGAAAAAAGGAGCCGGCATATCCAACATCGTAATCATTTTAAGTGCTTGGGCAGTCGTAAAAGTGCCGATGCTCGCCAACGAGGCCAAATTTCTGGGCGTTCCCTTTATGGCGGTCCGTTGGGTGCTCACCGTCATCGCGATCTTTCTGATGGCATTTATCACCGCTAAGATCGTAAAGAAGAAGGATTTACCGGCAGATTCCCGTCAAGCCGAAGAACTCACGATCAACCGCGAGTATTGCATCGGCTGTGGCCTGTGCGCGAAGCTTCTACCGGAGTATTATGAAATGGAAGGCGACAAGGCCGTCGTCCGTAAATCTCCGGAAAACAAGGCCGATTTGCCGGCCCTCCGAAACTCTGTCGAAAAATGCCCCGCCAAAGCGATCCTCTTAACCGAAAAGGAGAAAGCATCATGAAATACATCGCTCACATCATCCGCATACTGTTCCTGGCCCTGTTCGCTTTCCTGTTGATCAAGGGAAACGTCTTGATCTGGCTGGCACTGTTCGGTGT
>JAAZHX010000097.1 GCA_012510495.1 Smithella sp. | reverse complement strand
GTCGCGCCCCTTGACCTCTTTGCAGGCATCCAACAGCGCGGCACCGGCGTTTTCCTTATCGGTAAGGGCATCGCCGCGCACCGTCATACCGATAAAACCGTCTTTCGGGTGCGGGTGCGCCGCCAGCGTCACCATGTCCGCCTGAAATCCCCGGATATAGCCTTTGTTCTGCTCGATCTGCTCCGGGAAGTGTTTTAGAAGATTGTCCTCCAGACGAAATTGCTTGCTTTGGTGATCGGCCTTCATCAGCCGGAGCCGGGATACGTCGATGTCCAAGTCCATCCGCTCCTTGATGAGCGGATTGCCTGCGCACAGGGCTTTGATTTCCGCGTAGGAGAGCGCCGTTTCGTCGATGTCCTCGCAGGAACGGACAGGGCTTTTGCTGGACATGATCTGTGAAATGAATCGCTGTTTCGTTTCTACGGTCTGGTACAGATAGCTGTCGAAGGTTCCTTCCGTCACATAGCGGAAAATATGGACTCTCTCGTTTCCGTTGCCTTGCCGGACGATACGCCCCTTGCGCTGCTCCAGATCGCCGGGCCTCCACGGACAGTCCAGGTCATGGAGCGCCACAAGCCGATCCTGGACGTTTGTCCCAGCCCCCATTTTGAAGGTGCTGCCGAGAAGCACGCGCACCTGGCCGGAGCGCACCTTAGCGAACAATTCTTTCTTTCGCACATCCGTATTGGCGTTATGGATGAACGTAACCTGTTCGGCGGGGACGCCGCGGGAAACGAGCTTCTGCCGGATGTCCTCATAAACGGTGAAGGCAGGCTCATCGGGCGTATCGGGCGCTTCCGTCATATTCTCCAGCGCGCGCAGCTCCAGGCCGTTGATGGTTTTATCACCGGCCTTTGCCGCCTGTGCCTGCGCGTTCGCCGCCCCCGCCTTTGGCGTGGAAATGTCGCAGAACACAAGCTGGGTCAGCTTTTCGGACTGTCCTTCATCCCATATGCGATAGATATTATCCACGCACAGGTTGACCTTGCTCTGCGGCTCGTCGGGCAGCATGGGGTTGATGATGCGCTGGTCAAGGCCCAGCTTGCGCCCGTCCGAGGTGATTTTGAGCATGTTATCTTCCGTTGGGTCGATCTTGCCGGAGTGGACGAGGGAGGCGCGTTCGGATAATGCCTGCACCATCTCTTTCTGATGCTCCGTAGGATGGGCCGCCACGTTATGGAATACCGCTTCCGGCACGGGAATGTCAAGCTGGTCGGCGGTCTTGATGTCGGCCACTTCCCGAAACAGGTTCATGAGTTCGGGCAGGTTGAAAAACTTGGCGAAGCGGGTGCGCGCCCGATAGCCGGTGCCTTCCGGGGCCAACTCTATGGCGGTGGTGGTTTCTCCGAACCGGCTGGCCCAACAGTCGAAATGGGTCATATCCAGCTCCTTGAGCCGGTCGTACTGTAAATATCGCTGGATGGTATACAGCTCGGTCATAGAGTTGGATATGGGCGTTCCGGTGGCAAAGATGATGCCGCGGTTTCCGGTCAGCTCATCCATATAGCGACATTTGGCGAACATGTCCGAGGATTTTTGCGCGTCGGTGGTGGCAAGCCCTGCAACATTCCGCATTTTCGTATATAAAAACAGGTTCTTGTAATTGTGGCTTTCGTCCACGAACATGCGGTCAACGCCAAGCTGTTCAAAGGTTACAACATCATCCTTGCGGTCGGAGGACAGCAGCTTTTCAAGCCGCGCCTCCAGGCTTTTTTTCGTGCGCTCCAACTGCTTGATGGTGAAACGCTCGCCGCCGCTTTCCTCCACTTCGGCGATACCATCGGTGATCTCCCATATCTGCTCCTGCAAGAGCCGTTCCTGCCGCTCCGGGCTGATGGGGATGCGCTCAAATTGTGAGTGGCCGATAACCACGGCGTCATAATCGCCGGTGGCGATACGGGCGCAAAACTTCTTGCGGTTATGGGTTTCAAAATCCTTTTTCGTCGTGACCAGCAGGTTCGCGGAAGGATACAGCCGCAGAAATTCCGACGCCCATTGTTCGGTGAGATGATTGGGCACCACAAAGATACTTTTCTGACACAGGCCCTGGCGCTTGCCTTCCATACAGGCCGCAACCATTTCAAAGGTCTTTCCCGCGCCCACCTCATGGGCAAGGAGGGTATTGCCGCCATAAAGCACATGGGCAATGGCGTTTAACTGATGCTCCCGGAGGGTGATTTCCGGGTTCATGCCGGAGAAGATGATGTGCCTGCCGTCATATTCGCGGGGCCGGGTGCTGTTCATTTCCTCGTTGTACTGCCGTACCAGCGTTTGCCGCCGCTCTGGGTCGCGCCATATCCAGTCCCGGAAAGCGTCCCGGACGGCCTGCTGTTTTTGCGCGGCAAGGGTGGTTTCCTTGGAATTGAGGACGCGCCGCTCCTTGCCGTCGGCGTCCTCTATGGTGTCGTAAATGCGAATGTCGCGCAGGTTCAAGCTGTC
>JAAZHX010000171.1 GCA_012510495.1 Smithella sp. | reverse complement strand
CTTCGGAGTCAACTTGGCGATCACGGCGATTCGACCGGAAACCGGCTTGTACCGCACGTTCGGGCGTGAGCTCGGTGTGGGCTTTGCCGGAGGTCACGGCACGGCGACAGCTCTCGGAAGTATTTTGCAGGACTTCGGACTTCCCTGGTGGCAGACATCCCAAGGCGTCGCGCTGACGACGGCGACCGTCGGACTCGTTGGCGGCATGTTCTTTGGCATTTTGCTGATCAATCGCGCGATGAAGCGTGGCGAAACGCATTATCTCGGCGGCAAAGGCGAGTTACCGCGCGACATGCAGCTGGGCTACACGAAAGACATCGCCAAACAGAAGAGCCTCGGTCGCGAGACGATGTACAGTAGCTCAATTGAAACATTCACCGTCCATATCGGCATTCTGTTCCTGGCGTCCGGTCTTGCCTACTTGCTGAGCCGGCAAATGCGCGTATGGATACCAGATCTCTTTTTGCCCGTCTGGTTCTACGCACTGCTGATCATGTACGTGCTCAACTTCTTCATGCTCAAGCTCAAGTTGAATTGGGTCATCGATACGAAGGTCAAATCACGTATCACCGGCGCGCTTTCCGACTTTGCCATCACTGCGGCGATGATGACGATGCCTATTAAAGCAATCTCGCAGTTTGTCGTTCCCATCATCATCATGTGTGTGATCGGTTTCATCGTTACATATTTCTTCACATTCCCGCTTTTCAAAAAGGCGTTCAAGGACAGTTTCGCCTTCGAGCGCGCGATCATGTCGTGGGGCGTCAACACGGGCGTGATGATGACCGGCATGACGTTGCTTCGTGTCTGCGACCCGGAATATGAGTCGCCCGTCATAAGCGATTTCTCGATGGGATTCGCGCTGATGAGTATTTTCTCGCTCGTGATCAGCCCGATTGACTACAGCTTTCTCGCCAAAGGATCGACCGCCGCGAATTTCTTCTGGAACATCGGTGTCCTCGTTTTCTATGCGGCAGTGGCAGCTATCGGCTATGCCCTACTCGTTAGGAACAGAAAAAAGGGAGGCGAGCCGAAGTGAAAATAGACGTCCATGTTCACATCACGCCGCCCGACTTGATTAAAGACTGGGAGCAATACTCGGTCAAGGAGCCATATTTCATGATGCTCTCCGAGAGCCCCGTCAACAAATTCGCGACGGCGGAACAGGCCGTCGAAGCGTTGGAAGCGGACGGATTCGACATGGGCGTCGCTTTTGGCTTCGGGTTTCAGGACATGGGACTCTGCCGTTACGTTAACGATTATGTCATCGAAAAGACGCGTGAGTTTCCCGACCGCCTGATCGGTTTCTCTGTCGTCGTGCCACAGCATCCCGATATGGAGCGAGAGGTGATCCGATGTTATGAAAACGGGCTTCGCGGCATCGGTGAAATTTTTCCCGAGGGGCAGGAATTCGCTCTTGAGTCCGCAGAAGAAATGGCGCCACTCGCTTCTCTTTGCACGGAGCTAGATATTCCCGTTTTGCTCCATCTCAATGAGCCGGTCGGACATTACTACGCCGGCAAGACGAAGACATCGCTTTGGCAGGCGGAACAGTTTGCGCGAAACTTCCCGGGGCTGGGCATCATCTATGCTCACTGGGGTGGCGGACTTTTCTTTTACGAGCTGATG
>JAAZHX010000232.1 GCA_012510495.1 Smithella sp. | reverse complement strand
GCACAGGGAGTGCTTCGCAAGGGTTGTCCCTTTAATATTTGAATATTTTTTCGCAGTAGAGTGCGGTGCACACCAACAATGCGACTTTATGGTGCGCGGAAAACCACCGCGGCACCCTACGAATCCTACGATGGGAGATTTATCTTAATACGGAATGGCGCCCTTCGAGATGGTAGGGTGTGCACCGCGCCTGTGCGCACCAACAAGGCGGTTTTAATGGTGCGCGGGAAACCACCGCGGCACCCTACGAATCCTACGATGGGAGATTTATCTTAATACGGAATGGTGGGGTGGTGACGAAAAAGTGGACACGAGCTAAGAGGCAAAAAAGCTATACTTAGCGGAACAGGAGTCCAAAAATGGAAAGCAAACCACGAAGAAAATACACGGAAGAGTTCAAACGAGACGCGGTTGAATTAGTTAGAAACAGCGGAAAGAGCCAGGCACAGATAGCACGCGAGCTCGGCACGAGCGCGCACAACCTCAATCGCTGGTGCAATAAATATGGGGAAAAAGAAGGCGCTGTCGAGGAACATGAAATCAATCCTGAAGCCTTTAGAGCGATGGAAAGAGAACTTCGCCGCGTGAAGGAGGAAAGAGATATCTTAAAAAAAGCCTTGAACATTTTCTCCCGGAGCGGATAGAGCGATATGAGTTCATCCAGGAGCAAGCTGATGAGCATACCGTCAAAGATTTGTGTGCTACCATGAAGATCCGTCGTAGTAGTTACTATGCTTGGAAACGGAGAAAGCCCCGGGTACACGCAATGGAAGATGAGCTGATGAAACGGATGATCGAGGCAGTATTCAAAGAAAGCAAAAGGACGTATGGCAGTCGTCGGCTCAAAGCCAGCCTGGAAAGAGCCGGGATCAATACATCCCGTCGACGGGTCAGCCGTCTGATGAAAGCAGCGGGAATGGCGCCAAAACAAGTGGAAAAGTGGCATCCCCAGACCACAAAACCAGATGAGAAACATGAAAAAGTTCCAAATCTCCTGAACCAGGACTTCACGGCTGAGCGCCCCGATCAGAAGTGGGTGGTTGATATCACCTACATCGCCACAAAAGAAGGCTGGCTGTATCTGGCAGTGATTCTAGATCTGTATTCAAGGGCAGTTGTGGGTTGGTCGATGCAATCGAGAATGAGCAAAGCCTTGGTGATCGCTGCCTGGGAAATGGCTTGTGCCTGGAGACACCCGCCGGAAGAATTGCTGCATCACAGTGATCAGGGCAGCCAGTACGCCAGCAAAGCCTATCTGAATTTGCTGCGGGACAAGAACTGCCGCATCAGCATGAGCGCGAAAGGAAATTGTTATGACAATGCTTGCATGGAGAGTTTTTTCTCGAGCTTGAAGATTGAGTGTGTAGATGGGGTATACAAGAACCGGGAGGAGGCAAGACTGAGCATATTTGAGTACATAGAAACTTGGTACAATCGTAAAAGACTTCATTCGACATTAGACTATCTGAGTCCATTGGAGTATGAAGAAATAAAAGGCGCTCGTGTCCAATAAACTGTTGCCACCCCAGTTCTTCCTCTGAAGCATCTGTCCAATACATTGGATAGCTTTGGCTTTGATACAGGTAGAAATTTTGGGTCTGAATATCACTTGCATCAACGCCCATGCTGATCAGGGTTTCAATGATGCTTGCTGCGTTGTTATTGTTGTCATTGAGGGCTTCTTGAATATCTGATGATTGGGAGCTCACCCCAATACTGATTTGGGCGACATCGGGGACGATGCTAATGGTTCCTGTGCCGCTCACATTCATTGTGCGCAGGCTTTGATTATGCACCTGCATGGTGGAAAAG
>JAAZHX010000276.1 GCA_012510495.1 Smithella sp. | reverse complement strand
TTGCAGGGTCGGCTGAATGCCGGACACTATTGTTCTTTCATTCCCTATTGGGCTGCAGATATGTCGTTATGGAGTCAAAACGCCCTAAAAGGCCATGATGAATATCAAAACATAATGAATATCTGTTCTGTCAAGTGGCTTTTAATACCTGGCCTGTCTCAGGCAAAACAGCCCGGTCCAATCAATGAAACCTCTGTTTTCGAAGTCGTAGAAAATCTCGATGCGATTCCGCGGGCTAATATTATCAGGTCACAGGTATTGTGCAAAAGTGAAGCAGAACTGGTTTCATTTTTGAAGTCTTCTGCATTCGATCCAAGAAAATCTGTTGCATTTATGGAGCAAGACAAGATTTTTTCTGCTCGTCATTCCCTTCCAAGCCCATCATTAAGCCAATCAATTGAACCACAAGCAACTCTTACCGTTGATAGACCGGATTATATCGAAGTTGAGATCAACCCGGCAACACAGGATATGTCTTTTTTGGTTTTAAGCGACACGTATTATCCGGGATGGAGGGTTTTTGTGGACGGTGCTGAACAGCAGATTCTACGAGCCAATTATGCATTTCGTGGCATCGTTCTTCCTGAAGGGTCTCAGCGGGTTGTTTTTACATTCGATCCTCTAATTCCAGATTTCGTCCTTGTGGTTCCGACAATCATCGTAATTTCTTTAGGAATTTGGCTTATCGTTATTTATATGCCCAGAAAAACTCTTTTGTAACCAGATTAAATGACAAATATCCGCCGTGCAGACGAGCTCAATAAAACACCGCGTTGTCAATCGGCTCTGAGGCTTTCATTTCTCCCTTTTGTAATTAGCAGAATTTCTTTATCCGAACAGGCACGTTGGCTGCACGCTCAGCCCAGGCCCTGGAAAAATCGCGAGCGTCGCTTCCTTGGTGCGGGTCGTCATCGGTGCAGGAAACCGAGCCGACCTGTTTGTGCAGGTATCGCGCATGCTGCTGGGCATCTCTCAAGAGTATCCGCAGCCACTTGGCCAGCTCTACTTCCTTGAGCAGCTCGGCTTGTTCGATTCGTATTTTCAACCGTTGAATCGTGTCCTCTTCAAGGTCCAGGTCATGGAGTAACATTTCATCGTTGTCGTCGGAGGTATAAACTTTGCTGACTCGCATACTCGGAAAACCGCCGAGATAGTTGATCTGGTCGGACAGAATCATCGCATTCTTGAGCTTCCTGTGCGCATAGCCTTTGAGCACCGTGACGGTGTTTCTATATACCACTCCGTTCAGCCGCGTCGCATGATTGATATATTGCAGCGTCGCGGTACTTTCCAATTCCAAATCTATATTGAGCAGTTCTATTAAGTTTTCTCGCGCGATAATCATTATTACAACCGTTTCAACACATCCTCAAATGCCAATGGAGTCATCTCTAAGTTAGTTATATTTGTGCAGTTTGTATCGTCTGTATGGCCTGTGTGGATTAGTCCGGAAAATATATCTCAAAGCCAACAGGGCAGTCTGTAGGGATTGCAGAGGCAATGCCTCCCTGTTCGAGCAGGGATAAAGCACGCTTATACTG
>JAAZHX010000070.1 GCA_012510495.1 Smithella sp. | reverse complement strand
GTATGGACACGGTCGAAAAACCGCAGATGGACAGAAGTCGTGTATTTTTCGCCCATCAGATTCAGGACAGGCCGAGGCAGGAATGGATACAAGAGGTCGTCAGCCTGCTGACGGACAACGTCTATCTGACCATCGACCTGGATGCGTTCGACCCGGCGGTTCTCCCGGCCACCGGAACGCCGGAACCGGGCGGGCTGGACTGGTACGACGCCATCGAACTGATTAAGGCCGTGTGCGCCCGGACGAACCTGGTGGGCGTTGACGTGGTGGAATTGTGCCCTCACGAGAGCCACTGGGGATCGAATTTCTTTGCCGCCAAGCTGATCTATAAGATTCTAACGACCAAATTTTCCGGCACATCGGATTAAAACAAAAAAATTCCAAAGCCGATCACTGTTGACGGATAAGGATATTTTCAAACGATTCTTCGTCATTTTCCAGCGTAATGGGTTTAAGCCATTATGACCAATACACGCGGGTGGACTATATTCGATATTTCGAATTTGTTTAGATTTTAGTGCTTGGAATTTTTGTTGCAGCTCTGCCGCAGCAAGTTTTACGGGGCGATATGCCGTTCGATAAAGCTGGTGTCCACCTGATTTTTCACAAACAGATTGTGCGACAGGATTTTCAGACACAACGGAATCGTCGTCCTGATCGGCTCGATGCGAAACTCCCGCAGCGCCCGCTTCATCGTGGCAATCGCCTCGTCCCGCGTCGGCTGATGCACGATCACCTTGCCGACCATCGAATCATAATACGGCGAGACCATCTGACCCTGACACAGATGCGTATCCACACGCACGCCCGGCCCGCCCGGCACGATAAACGTCGTCGCCCGCCCCGGACACGGCGAAAAGTTACGGTCGGGATCCTCAGCGTTGATGCGGCATTCCATCGCCACGCCCGCAAGCTTGATGTCCCGCTGCCGCAGCGTCAGCGGCTCGCCGGCCGCGATCTTAAGCTGCCACTTGATCAAATCCTGCCCGGTCACCAGTTCCGACACCGGATGCTCGACCTGAATCCGCGTATTGACCTCGATGAAATAGTATTTCTTGTCCTTGTCCAGCAAAAACTCCACCGTCGCGGCGCTGTAATAATTCGCCTCCTTGACCAGCCGCAAAGCCGCCCGACACAATTCCTCCCGCGTCTTTTGGTCCAGCACCGGACACGGCGACTCCTCGATGAGCTTCTGATGCCGCCGCTGAATCGTACAGTCGCGTTCATAAAAATGCAGCGCGTTGCCGCTGGTGTCGGCCATCACCTGCACCTCCACATGCCGCGGCTCGACGATAAACTTCTCAAGATACATCGTCCCGTTCTTGAACGCCGCCTCCGCTTCCGCCTTGGCCTGGCTGAACGCCTTGTGCAGGCTGATGTCGTTGTGCGCCACCCGCATCCCGCGCCCGCCGCCACCCGCCGCGGCCTTCAGAATCACCGGATACCCGATCTTGTTAGCCAGCTTGACGGCCTCGGCCTCATCCTTGATCTCGCCGTCCGAGCCGGGCACCACTGGCACTTTGGC
>JAAZHX010000180.1 GCA_012510495.1 Smithella sp. | reverse complement strand
GTTCAGGACGACCAGCCTGCCAGTCCATCACATGTCCGGTAACCAGATTGCCGGTCACGCCGTCAAGCTGCACCAGGTATTCCCGCCCCGAGTTGTCCAGGACGACTACAGCGTCTTTTTTGGTGTCCAGCCTCAAGACTTTCCGAATCTGTTTCGACAAAGCCTCAGGAAAAGTCACCGTCCCCTCAATAATTTGATCTGGGTGTAAAAAGAATCTGTCCATGTCTCGATTTTACCTGAAAACTTGTAGGTTGAATAATAGATTTTCAGCTGATCAATGCCGCTCCTACCGCCGTCGCAAACTCAGAATTGTCCGGAATAACAAAGCTCAGGCTATACAATTTCGCGAAGCCTTCCAGCACGATTTTTCCTAATGGGATCAATGAAAGGTTTCCGGTGATAATAATCGTATCGAGCTGGTTCAATCTTGCCGCCAAAACAGAAGCCGTTCCGACCGATTGGAAAACCAGGTTGATAATCCCGGCTGCCAGATCTTCGACGCTGGCAAGGTCTTCCATTTTTCCGAAGTTCGACGCCGTAGCATCCGACGTTAATCCAGGTATTTCGGCAGTGGTAATATCGCCAATCGTCAGGTCGACCATGCCGAGATCCCCTTGGTTGGCGAGTTCAGCAATTGTATCGAAATCCTGCATGTCGATCATCTGATCTGCCAGCCCCTGCAGCGTGCCACCGCCGACGCCCGACCCAATCACATGCTCAACCCGGCTGCCCCTGGCGGCAACGATGGAAGTGCCTGTGCCCATGCTCACCACGATCGCCTGCTCCAGCCCTGCCAGATGAAGTCCACCCGAGCCGACACAATCAAATTCCGGCACATGGTGGGTCGGGCAGCCAAAAAGTTCGTCGCCAATATGAACGGCACCAACACCCGTTATATGAATTTCGCTGACATCCTGCAGTCTCCTGCCAGTCTCGTTGAGGAATTTCCCCAAACCACCGCTGGCAGACGTGTAAGCATCGCTCGCTTTCACTCGCGTGAAGCCAAACAGGTTGCCATTTTCCAACCCGACGAGTTTGGTGGTCGTCCCACCAATGTCCAGACCTACAATTAAACTCATAATCTGTCCTTGCTGTAAGATCCTTATCGATACTAAATTGTAGTATAAAATAGCATTCATGGAACCAAAAGTTAAAAGCGAAACCAAAACCAGCCAACACCAGTTTAAATATCTCGATCTGGTCACAGTAGCCTTCACAGTCGTTCTGATATTGAGTAATTTTGCTTCTTCGTCCAAGATTATCGATTGGGGCATTTCGATTGGCGGCATTCCCCTAGCGTTCGATGCCGGCACGGTTTTTTTCCCTTTCGCCTACATTTTTGGAGATATCCTCACAGAGGTTTACGGTTACAACCGCACTCGCCGCGTGATATGGATCGGCTTTGGCGCGTTGATCTTCACCTTCCTCATGTTCTGGCTTATCCGTATCTTGCCAGGCGAAGCCACCTGGCAGGCAACCGTAGGGCAAGGCGCTTTTGACGCGGTTTTGAGCGGGATCAGTTTTGGCGGCATTGTGCTCGCCAGTGTGTTGGGTTACCTGTTTGGCTCTTTTGCCAACTCTGTCATCATGGCGGCACTCAAAAAAGTCACTGCTGGCAAACACCTCTGGCTTCGTACAATCGGCAGCACCATCATCGGTGAATTCCTCGATTCAGCCATCTTCATTGCCATCGCTTCCCTCACCGGCGTGTTCCCCTGGGAACTCTTCTGGTCGCTGACCCTCACCAACTATATCTTCAAGGTCGCCATCGAGGCACTTTTCACCCCGGTCACCTATTGGGTCACAGGAAAATTAAAGAAGGCGGAAGGGGTTGACATCATTTCAGATCTTACAGATCTGAATCCGCTTTCGTTTTAACCTTTTCTTTTCGCAAGCCTTCAATACTGACCACATACTCCCCCCTGATCTTTTCGGTGGAGAGTTTTTCGATAATTTCAGAAAGCGTCCCGCGATAGTGCGTTTCAAATTTCTTGGTCAGGTCGTTGGCAACCACAGCCTTGCGGTCCCCCAACACTTCCAGACTGTTTTGCAAAAAAGCCAGCAGCCGGTAGGGGCTCTCATAGAATACCAGCGTGTGCGGAGATTCGGCATCCATGGCGATAAAACGTTTGCGCGGTCCTTCTTTGTTGGGGGGAAAACCTTTGAAAGTAAAACTGTGCAAGGGCAAGCCTGCCAGGGTCAGTGCAACAATGACCGCCGAGGGACCGGGAATCGATTGCACTTCAATCCCCGCATCCAGGGCGGCATGCACCAACAAGTAACCGGGGTCAGATATCCCAGG
>JAAZHX010000148.1 GCA_012510495.1 Smithella sp. | reverse complement strand
CAGCAGATCGTTGTAGGAAATGCCGCGGCGGTCATGACTTAAAATAACGGCGGCCACCAGAGCAAAAGGCGTGACCACGGACACATTGTTGATTTCCAGAACGATTTCATAACCGATTTTCCGGTAGAGGCTTTGCCTCTCCTCCAGGGACATGTCTTCCAGCGGTTTTGCCTGCTGCGCCAGATAGTCTTTCATGATCATCGTTTCGCCGATGTTCACATACACGCGGCCGAATCGTTTGGTCAGTATTTTGCTGGTTTTAATGATCTCGGCCGTGTTTTCCGGCGTCTTGATTTCGCCGGACAGTTCCTTCAGGTATGATTTTTCTTCGATCACCCGGTCGTAACCGATATACACCGGAATCGCGGCAAAGTTTTCGCAGTATTTCTCCTGATAGGCCTGAAGCACCATGGAAAGAAGGCCGTATTTGGGCATCACCATTTTGCCGGTCCGGCTGCGCCCGCCTTCAATGAAAAATTCCAGCGGCAGTCCTTCCTTGAGAAGGATCGCCAGATATTTGGTAAAGGCTTCGGAATAAACCTTGTTGCCGCGAAAGCTTCGTCTCAAAAAGAATGCGCCGGATTTCCGGAAAATGTACCCCATCGGGAAAAACGACAGGTTGTTTCCGGCTGCGATAAAAGGAAGCTGAATGTTATTGATATAGAAGACGTAATGAATCAGAAGATAATCAATGTGACTGCGATGGCAGGGCACAATCACAAACGGCATTTTTTTGGAAATATTTCTTATTTTGGCCATGCCTTCCACATCAATGGACAGGCCGTCGTAAATATCGTTCCACAGCCAAGTAAGCACTTTTTTCCAGATGGCGATGAAGGTTTCGCTGTAGTCGGCCGCTATTTCATACAGATAACGGCGTGCATCTTTTTTAATCCTGGCCTTGTCTTTTTTCTCCTCCTGCGCATGCTTTTCGATAAAGGCTTTCAGCGATTCATCGCTTAAAACCATGCCGATCAGTTCTTCCCGCGATTTCAGGGCGGGACCGACAATGGCCGTCTTTTCCTTGTCGATGCGATCAATCAGTTCTCCGCGCAGTTCATGAACCATGGCGTCCGTGGCGGTTTTCTTGGTCGTTTTCAGATACTCCGACAAATTCACCGGCTCCGAGGGAATGACAAATGCGCTTCGGGAATATCGGATAAACGTGATCAGACGGCGCAGCGCCCCGGTATGCTCGGTCTGCCCGAAAAGGATATTGATCAGCCCCTCGTCTTCTTTTTCACGGCGGCGCCCGTACGATACCAGCATCGGCACGACAAAAACCGGAAAACCGGCTTTTTTCTGAATATCAAGCAAGGTGGACATCGCGCTTTCCGCCGACCGGTTTTCAATGAACTCCGATTCGCCCAGATGAATCACGATGCTCTTTTTCTCCATGATTGTTTTTTCAATGAAGGCCAGTTTGCCCTGCCAGGCTTTTCGTTCCCTGCCCATCCGGCGTTTTAAAGACGACCAGAAAAATTTCAGCATTTGCGGCAACGGATGAGCCAACGACATGTTCATGCCGTGGCAATAGACCGGAACGGGCATGTCGTTGCGCTGGAGCAGCTCATACAGAATAAGGCTGTTGAGTTCGCTGCGCTGGTTTAAGGCATAAACGACCACGCCCTCGCCGGAAAGTTTTTTGATATTTTCAACGTATTCGTCGGCAATGGAAACACGCGACAGAAACGTCTTGGCCAGCCGGAATTGCAGAAAATTCTGATTGTCGTAAAGCAGACCCGAATAGTATTGAAT
>JAAZHX010000120.1 GCA_012510495.1 Smithella sp. | reverse complement strand
TGACTGCACTGTGTGAAAATGGCCGATGCGACCAGTTTCAGTGAGGGCATCGCAGACCGGTCGCCGGTTTGTCTTTGGTACATATATAACTCAATCGCCTCGTCATAAGACCCTTCCTGCAGATAGCATGCGGCTTCCTGCCCGTAACTGGCGGCCGCCAAGCCGATGCTGTCCCGGAATCCCTCCCGGGCCAGTTGACGGACGAATTGGTACCAGCCGCACGCATCGTCAAGATCGTCTTTGAACACATTGCCCAGCATATAGGCCGCCCACGTGGAGCGAAACTGTCTTTGGGTCGGGGGAAGCGCCAGCAGCTTCGTCCACGCCTGAACTGCCATGTCGGGCTGCGATGAACGGTAATACATCACCCCTTCGAGGTACAGCTTAAACTCTTGAGGGAGCTGTTCGGGGAGCTGCCCGACGGAAAACTCCGGCTGCTGCGTGGCATTATCAGGCAGATCACGGGCGTTCTCCGAGTGCTGTTCAATGGCCGCGCGAAGGCGCTGGTATTCCTGAACCACACTTTCGACGGCTTCAGGAGCATATCCCTGAAGCGCAAGGGCCAGCCGCAACTCTTGACAGTCCACCTGGATGGACTGCTGTCGAGGGTTCCCGTATTGCACCGCCTGAAATTCTGTCGGCTTGTCAAACGGAATCCTATTGATCTCGTCAAATAAACTAAAGCCCGGGGCCTGCAGCAGCGTATTATCCCCCGCTGCCAGATAACTGCTGGGGAAATACGGACCACAGGCGATAAGCGATGAAAAAACGCCCGACAACAGGATGCATACAAGACTACTGACGTTCCACTTGCACATAGGAATTTACCTTTGTCTGTTGGTTAAATCGACACCACGCAATTTTGATTTTTTCCTGAGAACGGATGCGCCATCCGGCACCGATATTTTCCGGACGAATCCATAAACTTCCGTCCTTGTCTTCTATTACAGCATAGCCTTTCAGTCCATCCCCCACCAGACAAGAGCCGTCAAACGCCAAGGATACCGAAATTCGCCCTGACATGTCGACATCTCCGGAATTAACCAAATATATCTCGGCAAGATTCGTCTCGGGCCATTCGCAGACGGCATCAATGCTCTCAGTGAGCGTCTGATCCTGAATGACGCACCGGAGTGTATGCCACTGCCAGTTCAATTGATCCGACGGAACCGGCAGGCGAAACCAAATGACTCCAGTTAGATGTTTCGGAGAAACAGACCGGATTTCTTGAATCAATGCCGCCATTTTTTTCGGGTCCGAGATGGCTGTTTTTATCCGCGTCTTATCAGGCCAATCCGGCAACGGCCCTTCGGCGGAGAGGCCGATGAATTGCCCTTGTTCACTATACGCTACACGGTATCCATAGGTTGGCAAGGCGACCCGAAACGGCACGTTGAAACGCTCGGCCTGCCGAATCCACGCCAAAGCCCGCTTCGGATCGCACAGGGCAACGTTTTCATCATAACTTGTCGGTTTTTCCAATGAATGCACCTGCAAGACGAATCCGTCACACTGGCGGACGAGTTGTTTGAACTGGCGGTGCTTTAGCCATGAGGGCAGGACTGTGA
>JAAZHX010000150.1 GCA_012510495.1 Smithella sp. | reverse complement strand
GGGTGTTAACGTTCGCTGTGTGGTAGGCTCCAGCAGGGAATGAAGATTTTCCGATCGTATCGGAGAATTGTCTGGTGTTGATCACATCGTCGCGATTAAGAACATAGTCTCCGACAATTCTCGGCCCTTCGCGAAGCCGAAGTTCTGTGCTGATTTTGACAATATAAGCATTCTCGAAACCCGGAACATAATTCTTGAAGAAGCGCCATGCAATTTGAATCTGCTTGCGACATTCAATATGGCATCTCGAAAGCGCCCATGCGTCGGTGGGCAGTGTTTTATCCCAATGAGACGAATGTTGGAAATGAGCGAGAATCTTTCCGCCTTCCTTTGGCTGCAGGAAGAATCCGGCGCCTGAAAAAGGATGCCAGTCACCATTCTTCAACGCAGCGTCTCGCAAATCTTTGAAGCCCATCACTTCTCCAAGCTCGCGAATATCGACAACCTTGGAATAAGCCTTGTAAACATCTTCCTTGGTCTGGTCTGAAGCTCGGTGTAAAAGTTGTTGATATTCGAATTGTTCGGGGTTTCTATTAATATAAGTCAAGAGCTTATCCCAATCCACACCATCGGCTGTAAAACTGATGGTATGCGGCTGGATGTCTTCGACATCAACACAAACAGTCTCGGCACCAGCATAGTTGGCAAAGTATGCTTCCCCAGTGCAGTCGATGACAATTTTTCCCTTTATTTCTCTTCTGCCATCTGCATTCTCTACAAGCACTCCTTTTACAGTGTCATTGTCCTTGACAGCACCAACGACCAGACTATCAATAAGCAAATCGACACCCTCCTCTTCCATCATATTGAAGATCATCAACATCCACCACTCAGGGTCGACGTATGAGAACGTATATGCTGCTGGAACTCGATGTTTCGGATGGTAATGTGGCCAGGCATGTCCCGCTTTGTAGAGACGCGCATGGGTTTCTTCCACAAAACCAGCAGTATCTTGCTCGCCATAGGTATTGAAAAGCCTGGCATAAGCAAATCCCGGAGGACCTGAAACGCACATTTGACCGCCTAGGCAACCGGTACGCTCGATCACCAATGTTTTTGCACCCGTGCGGGCAGCTGAAATTGCAGCTGCTACGCCAGATGTGCCACCACCACAAACTATTACGTCATATTCTGTATCATATCCTGCCATAATATCTCCTCTTTTTTGTCGATTGACCTTTCATTTATTAATTTTCTTAAGTTGGGGACAGACCAAGGTTAATCGCTTGATCAGTGAACAATTGGTTGTTAACAGTTTTTCCATTTGTTAACTTTCCGTGATGGTAGTATAGGCATGTCTTATCGCATCAACAATTCCAAATTGGTTCTACTGTGATTCCAAAATAGAATATCAACTTGGTCATCCTAAGAGAGTTTTCCAAAGAGCGGAAATAAGCATGACAATGATCAATGAAGGCAGCAAGTTGATCATTTTAATTTTTGTAAGACCTATGATGTTCATTCCAGCACCAAGGGTGATCAACCCACCGCAAGCGCTGAAATCCGCCAGCATTGTGGGGTTGGTTAAGGGC
>JAAZHX010000288.1 GCA_012510495.1 Smithella sp. | reverse complement strand
GCTTTATCCTGAGTAAAACGCTGTCCGTTGCCTAGAAGCCAGTCGCTGTTTGCTCCCCAGAAACCATGCAAAGCCTCTACATCAACATGGTCAAGGATGCTAATCTCAGGCAGATTCTTATCAGAACTTGCTTCTGGAATTGCCAAACACACTCCATCGAAAACCCGACTTCTTCTTTCTCCTGGTTCGTGCAACTGTGCATAAACCTTCTGACCGACATAGAGGTTCGTGTATCTTGAGCGACTAACGCTCTTGCTGTCGGTTCTCTCAAGGATTCTTTCTATGAGGGACTTCCTGGATTCTAGCGGGATTTGTTCCCTTTGCTCATCGATAGTCACTACCTCTCGATTTTGAAGCCATCGATCAAGGCGGCTTGTGCTGAATAGAATTGTTCCCGATCCAGGCAATACCGAATGTGGTATCTGCTTTGCATCAAGCATTGCTTCAATGTCTTGGATATCTGTCCTAAGATATTGGGCAGCTTCTTCTTTCGAGAGCCACTGATTATTGATTTCCATTTTTCTATCTCCAATCTGTGATCTAAATGATATAAGTTATTTATTACCATTCAATATTACCAAAAATAAACAACTTATTACTAATAGTCAATATAATTTTAATTGTTTTTATGATTTTTTTGGGTCAACGTTGAAGGGATGAGTGAGAAATGTCTACTAAACTACCTTGTGAGTATCTACGTATAGTCATCTAATGTAATGCTTAAAAGACTTGCAATTACTTGATAATTTGCTATAGTGCCAAGGCTGTTGATCAGCTTTGGTGTTAGTAGTAAAGTGAGCAGGAAGCTTGTAAGAGCTATGACTAAAGATTTTTTGCTAATTTTATTAGCAAAAGCTGATTTTAGTTTAACCATAAACTATTTAATTATAAATACTTATGGAGCATGTGGTTGGGTTCGAATCCCACCTCGGCTATAGACTGTTTTTGGATAAACGGAGTTGATAACTCAAGAAAAGAGAGGTGCTCATGGATCTAAAAACGATTCAGCTACAGGATGTTGACCAGCCCAATTTGTATCGGGATGTCTTTCCGTATTCGACGTTTCCCAAGATGGACATCGAAGAGGCGACCGTTCCGCTGGATATACCGGAGAAGGTGTGGATTACCGATACGACCTTCCGCGACGGCCAGCAGGCCCGTGCGCCGTATTCGCCGGAGCAGATACTGAAGATATTCGATTTTATGCATGAGATCAACGGGGGGACGGACTTGATCCGTCAGTCGGAGTTCTTTTTGTATTCGGATCGCGACCGCAAGGCGGTGCAGTTGTGTCAGGAACGCGGGTATGATTTTCCGGAGATCACCGGCTGGATTCGGGCGGTTGCGGCGGACTTTAAATTTGTCACGCAGTTGGGTCTGAAAGAAACCGGCATCCTGACCAGCGCCAGCGATTATCATATCTTCTTGAAGTTGAAGAAGACGCGGGCGCAGGCGATGCAGTCGTACCTGGACATTGTCAAGTCGGCACTGGATAACGGGATTCGTCCGCGGTGTCATTTGGAAGACGTTACACGCGCCGACTACGACGGATTTGTGCTGCCGTTTGCGGCGCGGCTGCTGGAATTGTCGCAGGAGTACAACGTGCCTATCAAGCTGCGGCTTTGCGATACGCTGGGCTTTGCGCTGCCGTATCCGAATTCAACACTGCCGCGGTCGCTGCCGAAGCTGATCGCCGGACTGCGCAAGCTGGGCTTGGGCAGTGAGCTGCTGGAATGGCACGGGCACAACGACTTTCACAAGGTGCAGGTGTGTGCGGCGACGGCGTGGCTGTACGGGTGTGCTTCGGCGAACTGCGCGATCTTCGGCGTCGGCGAGCGGACGGGCAACCCGCCGCTGGAGGCGTTGGTCATTGAACACGCCCAGCTTAAGGGCACGGACAGCCGGATTAATTATGCGGCCATCACGGATTTGGCACATTATGCCAACAAGGAACTGGGCTTTAATATCCAGCCGAATTATCCGCTGGTGGGCAAGGACTTCAATGTGACGCGGGCGGGGATTCACGCTGACGGCCTGTTGAAGAACGAAGAGATTTACAACTGTTTTGATACGCTCAAACTGCTCAAGCGGCCGGTTGGCGTGGCGATTACGGATAAGACCGGCGCCGCGGGAATCAAGCACTGGATCGAAGAGCGGTACGAGGTCGATATTCCCAAGCACGATTCGCGTGTGATCTATATCAAGGACCAGATCGACGCCGAGT
>JAAZHX010000144.1 GCA_012510495.1 Smithella sp. | reverse complement strand
TACTCGATATTGTCCTTTATGATTTCCTCATAAATCCTGTATGCGTCGGTCGTTTCCATTCGTTTCCGTTCCGGCGGCTCTGCCGCCCCGCCCTCCAAAGGAAAGGGGTCAGGGGAAAGGATAGGAATGGAATGGGTACTTGATAAATCCGTATTTGATTTTTCGGTCATAGATAGTTCTTTATTTAATTGCGTTGGATTTTCCTGCGTAGGTTTTCCCTGCGTTGGATTATCCAATGTTGGATTTTCCAATGTAGGTAAATCCGATATAGGCGGCTGCGGCTGCTCGTAAATTACATAATCCGCGCCCCGCAAGCGGCCTTTCTCGTCGCGCTCCCTCGAACGCTGGATATATCGGGCGCGTTCAAGCTCTCGGACGGCTTCGCGGATAGCGTCAATTTTTTCCCGGTTGATATGGGACAGACCGGCAAGGGTATAGTCCCAATCCTCCGGCAAGGACAGCATTTGTGATAACAGCCCCTTTGCTTTCAGGGTTAAATCTCGGTTGCGTAGGTGGTGGTTGCTCATTACGGTATAGCCCTTGTTTTTCTCTACCCGGAATACTGCCATAGGGTAAAACCTCCTTTCGCTCTGAAAAATAGCACAAAAAACGCCGCAGACTTTTACATAAAAATCTGCGACGCAGCCGGACAACGAAAAAGGGATACCATTTCACATAGTATCCCTTTTTCGTTCGATATTCAGTTTTTAGTACCGTTCCCGCTTGCCCGCTGCCATAAAAACATTGATTTTACTGGGTTTCTTCATGTTTTCTTATGTCACCGCGGCATTACCCCGGTTTTTTGTTTTGAAGTTTTAAATCATTAATTTCACATATAATAGGCAAGAAAAGGAGGTTCAAAATGGGTTATAAAAAAACGGCAGTCAAATCTTACTTTTCTATAGCTTTGGGGTGCTTAATAATAACTATTTCAATGAACTTTTTTTTGATACCATATAAACTCGCTCCGGGCGGGGTTTCAGGTCTTTCAACGGTTCTGTATTATATCTTTGACGGTGCCATTCCCGTGGGTACTCTAATGCTAATTCTAAATATACCACTGTTTTTTATTGGTTATAAGAGTAAAGGGCATAGGTTTTTCTTTCGTTCTTTATTTGGAGCCATTTTACTATCATTAATGATTGATGCAACAACAATAATTTTTGACCGAATTATCAACGAGCATTTTGTCAATTTTGATAATTCTATGGCCGATCCGGACCTGCTGCTCTATGCCCTTATCGGAGGCGGTATAATGGGATTTGGTTTGGCAATAGTCCTTAAAGAAGATGCAACCACTGGAGGGACCGATCTTATATCCTCAGTTCTTCATAAGCTTTTTCCAAGGTTTTCAGTCGGCCAGCACTTATTGTTTATGGACGGTTTGGTTATAATTTTTGCTGCAATAGCTTTTAACAGTGTCAAACTGGCCCTTTATGCCTCAATGTGCCTCTATGTGTCATCTAAGACTATTGATGCATATTTGGAAGGATTAAGATTTTCAAAAAGTCTTTTAATAATATCAGAGAAATCAGAGCAAATAGCCGGAATGTTGCTTGAAGAGGTAGAC